>NZ_JAQIBC010000003.1:0-269370 GCF_030347995.1 Sulfurovum xiamenensis | reverse complement strand
CATGGCAGAAAGAAGAAAATTTAAAAAAAGATTTTGTAAATATTGTGAATCAAAAGTAGACTTTATAGACTACAAAGACTTGGGATTACTTAAATTCTCACTAAGTGAGAGATTTAAAATCATGCCAAGAAGACTCACTGGTAACTGTAAAAGACATCAAGAGCTTGTAACAGGCGCGATCAAAAGAGCTAGACAAACAGCACTTATTCCGTATATCGTAGATAGAAAGAATGTTGTTGAAAATCCATTTGAAAACCTTAAATAGTTTTTTAACTATTTTAGATTTCAAATTACTTCCCATTATCTTAATGGGAATATATCCTTTTAATATCACAAATATCTCATTAATTTCAAAATAAATTAACATTGTCAATTTTTAGAATGTATCTACTTAAACTTTACCTCAAAAGAAAGTCTTGCATAAACATAAGCAACATCATGGTTTCAATAAGTGTAAATTCATAGAAATTAATATAGCATAGTATATTAATTTTACCAATACATATTTTTGGTTTTTGTGTTTATACACAACCAAGTGTCTACTGTGCCTCTATAATTTATTATCTAGGAAATCTTGAAAAACACAGTCTCTACCTAAAGAGTATTTTTTTAATCTACTCCTGCATGGAGAGGTTTATAAAAAATATTCTATGATCACTTATAGTGTAAATATAATTAGTTATTTTTTCCAAAATAATTGAATTTATTTACATTTAATATAATAATCTTATCTTAAAACCGTGTAAATAAGGTTTATATACAGTTATTTACACTATATTTGTTATACATACCCTTTTTAGGAGAACACCATGGCAGAAAGAAGAAAATTTAAAAAAAGATTTTGTAAATATTGTGAATCAAAAGTAGACTATATAGACTACAAAGACTTGGGATTACTTAAATTCTCACTTAGCGAGAGATTTAAGATCATGCCAAGAAGACTCACTGGTAACTGTAAAAGACACCAAGAGCTTGTAACAGGGGCAATCAAAAGAGCTAGACAAACAGCACTTATTCCGTATATCGTAGATAGAAAGAATGTTGTTGAAAATCCATTTGAAAACCTTAAATAGACTATAACCAATATTCTATATCTAAGCGTTGTCCTCAACATGTTGAGGACAACCACCACTTAATATCTTATTTAACATTCCCCCTCTAACTCAAATAATACATATACCATCGTTTTACCAAAAGTTGTACTAAGCATCACTTATCCTTTCTATCATAACTGCATTATGATTATAGTCAGGCTGCAGGGATTCTCTGTCAAGCAGATCATTCGTCAGATAGTTGATCTCACGGTTACTTATCGGTATGAAGATAGATTTTTCATACACATCCTTTGTGATCAGCGCTTTTGTAATGAGCTCTCCTCTTTTAGAGATCACTTTGATCGTATCTTCATTCTGAATACCTAATTTTTGGGCATCATGAGGATGGATCTCACAAAAGTTCAGCGGTTTATGTGTAAGCAATGTCTGAGGAAGATTTGTTTTGGTACCACTATGCCATTGATCTCTTGTTCTCCCTGTCAAAAGTAAAAAAGGAAACTCCAAACTTGTCTTTTCGCTCTTTAACTTGTTTTCTACAAAGAACAGGTTTCCCTTCTTGTCCGGCGTTAGAAAATGTTTGATCTTTTCACCCCACACAAACGGTTTGTAGGTAAGTGCATCATAGTCTGCTTCAGAGATATCCATATAGTCATTAAGTTTGGTCATCTTTTGATACTCTTCAAAGATCTCTTTTGGAGTCTCAAAATCAAATGCCTTACCAAAACCTAACGATTGTGCCAATAACTGAAATATTTCCCAATCAGGTTTACAGTCAATAGATGTACGGGTCAGACGTTCTTGTTTGGTTATGGTACGATCGAGATTGGTCTGTGTCCCCTCCTTTTCTCCCCAAGGGGCTGCAGGGAGCCTGATATGTGCATATTTGGCTGTTTCTGAATTATCATAGGCATTGATCTCAACGACCAAGGGGATCTTGGATAGTTGTTGTTCCACCCTTTTTCTATGAGGCAGATGATAGACAGGGTCCGTATGACAGATGATCAGGACATCCAGGTCTGCATCCAGCATCTGCGTTGCAGTCAGTCCAGGTTTGTTGTCTATCTTATCGGTTTTCCAAAACGTAGAGACCTTTTGAATACTCTCTTCATCAAAACCAAGATGTACCGCTAACATGGTAGAGAGCCCTCCCACTTCCCTTCCACCCATAGCGTTAGGCTGCCCGGTAAGGCTAAGGGGTCCATTCCCTTCTTTAAATATCTTTCCTGTAAGAAGATGGGTATTGAGCAGTGCCAGATTCTTGTCTACACCTTGTACAGACTGATTGAGTCCCATGGTCCATGCTGTAATGATGTTGTCACTCTCACTATAGAGTTCCCAGAATGTATCAAACGCTTCTTGTGTCAATCCTGTACGTTTGAGCATCTTGGTCACCGGTGCACGTTTGAACTTGTTCTTAAGCATTTCAAAATTGTTAATATGATCTGCCACAAACGCTTTATCGTATTTTTCTTCATCGATCAGGCGTTTGGATAGGAGATTGAAAAAGTCAATATCACTTCCCGGTCTGATCGGGAGATAGAGGTCCGCTATTTTCGCCGTATCTGTCCTTCTTGGGTCTATGACCACGACTTTCAAACCATTTTTCTTCGCTTTTTTTATACTATTATGAAAAACCACATGCGCTTCGGCCGTGTTTGCACCGGTTAATATAAGCAGATCAGACTTGAAAATATCATTCATTCTTACGGGTACAAAGTCTGCTCCTATCGCCTTTTTGTACGCAACCACCGCACTTGCCATACAGGTACGGCTATTGGTATCTACATTATTGGTACCGAGAAAACCTTTTGCAAGTTTATTGGCAATATAATAATCCTCTGTTAAAAGTTGTCCGGACAGATAAAAACCTATCTTATCTTTAGAAGTTCTTTTGATACGATCCGTGATCAATGAGATCGTTTCTTTCCAGTCAGAAAGCACAAATGGCTCATCCAGTGCCTCTCTCATATGTGGTCTTAATAACCTTGTAGGTGTCTGCATACTTACCAGTTCCGAGATGCCCTTGGAACAGAGGTTTCCCTGATTGGTAGGATAGGCTAGATTCCCTATGAGCTGTTTCTCATCATATTCCAAACCACAACCTACACCACAATATCCGCATACTGATTTGATCATTTTACTTACCTCAAATTACTTTTTCTTTCCCCTATTCTAACCATACTTTAATGTAAAGTTAAGTTTAAATTGATTAAAAATTAATCATTTAATTGATTAAATAATATATATTTATATGATACTATTTTCATACAAAAACATTTTAATGAAAATTTAAGGAGTACAAAATGTTAAAAAAAGCTTTGAAGCTCGGATTAGGTCTCTCGTTGGTCACTACTGCTCTACTCGCAGATATAGAAAAGAAAAAATTGAAGATAGGATTTATTGCACTGACTGACTGTGCACCTATCGTTATTGCAAAAGAAAAAGGATTCTTTGAAAAATATGGTTTGGATGTGCATGTAGCCAAAGAGGGTGGAGGATGGCCCGGGATCCAACAAAAAGTGATCAGCGGAGAGTATGACTTTTCTCACGCACTTGCAGGTATGCCAATCGCTGCGACACTTGGCATCAATGGAAATGCGCACTTGCAAGCCCTGCTCTCTTTAGATTTTAATGGCAATGGTATCACCTATGGAAATAATATCATTAAAGAGATGGAAAAGTATGGTATGGATCAGACAAAAAGACCCTTAGGTTCAGAGTCACTGAAAAAATATATCGATGCCAAACATCAAGCGGAAGGTGCCAACTATCAACCACTGAACTTTGGAATGGTACACCCGGTTTCCACACACAACTATGAACTGAGATACTGGATGGCGAGTTCGGGTATCAAACCTGATGAGGATACAACGATCAAACCTTTCCCTCCTCCTACCATGCCTTCCAATCTGATCGCAGGCAATATCGAGGGGTATTGTGTTGGAGAACCTTGGAACGAACGTATCGTACTCAAGAAAAAAGGTTCCACACTGGTAACCAACTATGATATCTGGAACAATAACCCTGAAAAAGTACTTCAAGCCAGAGCAGATTTTGTTGAGAAATACCCCGAGACGACGAAAGCAGTGATGAAAGCGGTCATTGAAGCACAAATGTGGCTGGATGAGAGCTGGGAACACAGAAAAGAAGCAGCGAAAATACTTAGTAAACCAAACTACGTAAAAGCACCGGTCAAAGTCCTAGAGAAATCTATGACCGGTACCTTCCAGTATCTCAAAGGACAAGATTCCGAGCCAAACCCTATGTTTAACGTTTTTGCCAATTACTATGCGGCCTACCCTTTTTACAGCCATGGCATGTGGTTCATCACACAGATGTATCGCTGGGGACAGCTGGATAAAGCGGTCGATATGAAAGAAGTGATCGAAAAAGTCTACAGACCTGATCTTTTTGCCGAGGCTGCAAAAGAAGTCAACTACTCTCTACCGCCTAGTCCATGGAAAATAGATGGTGTGGATGAATATAACAAGTTCATGGATGGCAAGGTCTATGATCCCAATAAAGCTGTGGAGTATATCTATAGTTTCGATGTAACCAATCCAACAGTAAGCAAAGAGGAGCTTATGAAGGCAAATACCTGGACGGTGACGACCAAACAACCTGATTATGTTTGCCCCTACGGTCCTGCAGGATGTGCGGATCCTAAGTATGTGCAATAGATACGTCAAAAATTCACGAAGAATACAAAGCTGAATGCTTTGTATTTATACGTGCCTGAAGTGAAAGTACGTCCAGTTATTTCCTTGAATAATATTCATGCTTCAGGTACCTATAAATATAAAATAGAACGAAGTGTCCGGAACAAACAGGACATACAATAAAAGGAAAAAAATGAAAAACGAACTTGCTAAAAAGATCATCTTGCCCATGATGGTGTTTTTTGCCATCATCATGGTCTGGTCATTGATTGCAAACAACGTTGAGGACTTCCCTACACCGAGTGATACCTATGTATCTGCTTTTGGCGGGGTGAATGCTGACGGGGATGAGATTGTAGGAGTACTTTCCGATCCGCTCTATATCGCAAACGAGGATGACAAAGGGATCCTCTGGCAGATATTTGCTTCCTTACAGAGGGTATTTGCAGGGTTTTCGCTTGCTATCATCGTTGGTGTACCTTTGGGATTATTTATCGGTATGAGTAAAAATGCACAGTATGCCTTTGATCCGTTCATTCAGATCTTTAAACCTGTTTCACCTCTGGCCTGGCTACCGCTGTTGCTTTTTATCTTCCAAGATATCAATTTGACAGCGATCTCGACGATCTTTGTCACCTCTATCTGGCCGATCATTATCAACACTGCTTTGGGGGTACGCAATGTAAGCGAGGATTATATGAATGTGGCAAAAGTCTTACAGTTCAGTCCTATAAAAAAGATAACAAAGATTATTTTACCCGTAGCCGTACCCTTTATCTTTACAGGTATGAGACTTTCTTTGGGAATTGCATGGCTGGTGATCGTAGCAGCAGAGATGCTTACAGGTGGTATAGGTATCGGTTTCTGGATCTGGGATGAATATAATAATCTGAATTATCATAATATCATCATCGGTATCATCATCGTAGGTATTGTCGGTTTTATACTGGATCTTGTGATGGGGATCATCGCAGATTTTTTTGACTATAGAAAAAAAGGAAGAGCATAATGGGTGAACAAAAGTTTTTACAGTTAGAAAATATTGAAAAAAGATTTCCAATCCCGGGAAAAGAGGATTATATTGCTGTGACCGATGTCGATATAGTGATCAAAAAAAATGAGATCATCTCTATCATAGGACACAGCGGGTGCGGTAAATCTACATTGCTCAATATGATCTCTGGTCTCGATGGCCAGACAGAAGGCCATATATTTTTACAGGGTAAAGAGGTCAAAGGTCCAGGACCTGATCGTGCAGTAGTGTTTCAAAACCATTCATTACTTCCATGGCTCAGTGTCTATAAAAACATAGAAATGGCAGTCAAACAGGTCATGCCCGATCTCAATAAGCAAGAGCTCCAACAGAGGGTAGAAAAATTTATCACCATGGTCAACCTTGATCATGCCAAAGATAAACTTCCTGATGAGATCAGTGGAGGTATGAAACAACGTGTCGGTATAGCAAGAGCACTTGCAATTAAACCTAAAGTACTTTTGATGGATGAACCTTTCGGTGCATTGGATTCATTGACCCGTGCCAACTTGCAGGAGCATCTCATGAGGATACAACAGAATGTACAGAACACGGTCATCATCATTACACATGATGTGGATGAAGCCGTACTGCTAAGTGACAGGGTCATTATGATGACCAATGGTCCTGCAGCCACGATCGGAGAAATACTTGAAGTGAATCTTCCTCGTCCCAGAAACAGGGTAGAACTTCAACATGATCCTGAATATATCAGATGTAGGGAAGCCATCCTCAGCTTTCTTTATGAAAAATTTGCCAAGGAGGATGAGTAACATAGAAAAAATTATTTGCCTAGGGCATCGTATGACCATCATGCAGTTTTAAACATCATGTTTATTCAATCCATCATATATAAAAGGGAAAAAAATGAAAAAAACCGTACTACTCTCACTCGTAACATCTACACTTATCATGGCAGGCGGATCTATCGCACCGGTTGAACCGACCGTTGAGACAACAACAGAAACAGAAATAGGGATCTTCAACGACGTAAAATTCAGCGGTGAACTTCGACCGCGTTATGAATTTGCCGATGACAGTGTGAAGGATGAAGCCAATGCGTTTACCACACGTTTTGCACTTGGTGTAAAGACCGGACTTGCAGGTATTGAGGGGCTGAGTGCTTTTGGACAGATCATGGCAGTGACGAATTTCGGATATGACGAATATGCTCCGGAGCAGCCGGGATATGCATTGATCGCTGATCCACAAAATTCACGTGTGACACAGGCGTATCTTGATTATAAAATGGGTGATACCACCCTACGTGCAGGACGCCAGATGGTGAACCTGGATGACCAGAGATTCATAGGTGCCGTAGGATGGAGACAAATGCCTCAAACCTATATGGGCTATACCTTAACCAATAGCTCCATAGAAAACCTGGATCTTATGGCAATGTATGTGACAGATCGTTATGGGGTGACGGATGCACTCACGACAGGAACAGAATCTGTATTTCTTCATGCCGACTACAAGGCAATGCCTGAACTGAAACTTTCTGCGTATGGGTACCTCTTAGGTCACCAAGCATTTGGAAGTGATACCTATGGGTTAATGGCTTCAGGAAAAGTAGGGATGTTCAACTATATTGCAGAGGCTGCTACACAGCAAGATGCAAGCATGGAATATGAAAGTATGGGGAAGCCTGATGTAGATGCAATGTATTTCAGAGGGGATATCAGTACGAACTACAACGGGTTTATTATTGGAGCAGCCTATGAATCACTCGGAGATGCAGACGGAAATACACATGGATTCACCACACCGCTTGCAACACTGCACAAATGGCAAGGGTTTGCTGATGTCTTTCTTGGATATTCTGCTGTAAGTAATACATATGGATTGGATGATATTTATGGAAAGGTAGGATATGTGAGTCCTAAATTTGGTAAACTACTTGCGATCTACCATACTTTCACTACACAGGAGACAGACGGTATACTAAGTGATGATGCAGGAAGTGAACTGGATCTACTTTATACTTATAATTTCTCTAATGGTCTGAACTTTCTGGCAAAAGCAGCTTTCTTCTCTGGAGAAACAGACTCTGTCATCGGTGCAGCACAAAATGATGTGACCAAGTATTGGGTACAGTTAGACTATAAATTTTAATCTCTCTCAGACAAAGTCCGTCTTATAGAACGGACTTTGTGATAAAAACACTCTCCCTTACACTTTTCTCAATACAAGAAACGCTTTATCCGCTTCTTCAAGCTCATAAAGATTGACATCATCACTCTGGACCAGTTCCAAACCACTTAACCTCACTATCTCATCTATCGTATGATAGTATTGCCTAATGGTCTCCTGAGATTTTTTAAAATAGGTTCCCTCTTTTTCAAAAAGCGTGAACTCGGCATGGTACTCACCCTCTTCAAAGTCACTGTCCACCGTTAAAAATCTCTCTTCATCATCCACGATATAAGAGCCTACGGCGACATTCTCAAAACCATGCAGCGTGTTGATATCACACAAAAAATACCCACCATCGTTTAGATGCGCTTTGACACACCCCAGAAATCGTTCCAACTCTGCTTTATCCAGATAGTTCACCATATCAAACACCGCTGTCACTACATCATATTGGCCATCTAGATCGCATAGGTCCACACACTGGGCATCATACCCTTGTTCAAGTGTTCTTGAAACCATAAGGGGACTGAGGTCTATCCCTTTGACCTCTGGTATCTCTAAGGCACCCTGTATCTGACGCAAGAAATCTCCAGAGCCACATCCCACATCCAAAAGGGTCTCAAAATCTATCGTGTTTAAAAAAAGAAGGTAATAGGCATAGAGACTCGGAGCAGCCTCTTTGACACCAAGAAGATCCTCTACTTTTGCATAGAGGTCAAGAGAGTCTGAAGTAGAATTAGCCACGGCTCTCTACAACAGCTTTGATCTTTTCATATAAAGAGAGAATCTCTTCTTTCTTTCCATAAAAACTGTTCTTGTTTGAGATCAAATGTGCAGAAGAGTCCATGATATCTTCAGCCACTTTCAATCCGTTCTCTCTCATCGTTGAACCTGTTTCAACAATGTCCACGATAGCATCAGCCAAACCGACAAGCGGTGCCAATTCTATAGATCCGTAAAGCTTCACCACTTCCACACCTACGGCTTTTTGTGCAAAGTAGTTTTTAGTGATATTGACCATCTTTGTTGCCACTTTGATGTTAGGCCGGGACCAGTCCAGTTCATCTTCATTTTTGATACCGATCGCCACTTTACATTTCCCTAACTGCATATCCAGAAGCTGAATAATATCCAACTCTTTTTCGGTAATGACATCAAGTCCGACCACACCGATATCTGCTGCACCGTGTTCTACATACGTCGGTACATCCTGGTTACGTACATTTAAAAAACGGAACTCTCCCCTATCCAAGATGAGTTCTCTCCCTTCGAACTTAAATTCTCCACCGAAAATTTCAGCAAATATCTCAAGTGTCTGTTCTGCGATTCTTCCCTTTGGAAGTGCTACTGTTAACATATCTCTGATTCCTTCATCACTTTCCGCATCCCGTTAAATACCAACATTTCATCATACGTGGCTTCTTCAAAAAAACTTGATAAAAATTTTCCGTCTCCACCGGTAAAATAAAGCGTTTTACCATCACTATGCTTATCTATGAGTGCTTTTATAGACGCGATTATACCATAGCTTATCCCATCTTTAGTTGTAGAGGGTAATTGCTCTAAGGATATCGTTTCATTCAGCTCTGTCTCTAAGACCGGAGAGATAGAAGCATATGCCTGCAACATTGCTTTTAACCCGGGGAATATAAATCCGCCCCTATACTTTCCCTCTTGCATTACATCAACTGTGATTGCGGAACCTGCATCCACAAAAATACCGTTTTCATGACTCAAACAGAGTGCTCTTCGATCAACACCCATCGTCTCATAAGCACCATCCAAGTGGATCTGTGGTGAGATATTTTTCCATATGGAAATATTTTCTATAGTACTGTTCAAGTGTTGTTTGACCGAAATATAACAGAGTCTCTCTTGGCTATATTTGGCAATTGCCTCATCATAAGACAAATGCTCTACTTTAGAGCCATTATAGATATGAAAATGGGTATTTCCAATATCTGCAAGTAATACCTTACCCTTCATGCCATACCTTCCAGCCGTTCTCTTCAAGTATCGCTTTAGCATGTGAACATAAGGGTGCTTTGATCACTATGTATTTTTTAGTGATCTTGCTGCCGATATATTTTTCAGCTTTTTCATGCAATTCTATGAGGTCAACTGCTTCTTTCCGAAGTACCCTGCTCTTCTTTTCAAGTTCTATCACCAATGCATAATACCCCTTCAGGTCAACACCTAAATGAAGTGTAACCTTTTTACGGGAACCTAGCTCTTTTGGCAGGATCTCTTTGAGTGATTTAAAAATAATATCTTTCTGGTTCAGATATTCAACCAATGCTTTCATGATACTCCTTTTAAGGGATGATAACTCTTCATGGTCTCGGACAGATTCTGTTTTTGGATATGTGTATAGATCTGTGTCGTCTCTAGAGAACTGTGACCTAACAACTCCTGCACCACTCGCAAGTCTGCCCCACCGATGATCAGCGATGAAGCAAAAGAGTGCCGTAATACGTGAGGTGAGACACCCAAATACTTTTTGACAATTTTATATGCAGAGATACGGCTGAGGGTATCTCCTTTGTAATTCAGCCAAATATAACTGCTTCCCATGTCTTGTTCTTTCATATACTTCTCCAATGCCTGCACAGCGATAGGTGCAAGAGGCACGATACGTTCTTTTTCCCCTTTGGCAAAACGTATCTTCAGCCACCCGTCCACGATATCACTTCGCTGCACATTCAATGCTTCGGAAATACGACAGCCGCTGGCATACAAAAAGAGTATCAGTGCATAATCACGCAGTCCCATGAGCTTACTTCTGTCAATGTGCTTTAAACCTTCTAATATCTCTTCACTGCTCATATACTTGGGTAGATTTTGGGGTACTTTTGCCATAGGGATCTTGATCTTTTCATGTTTGAAATCCTGTTTATGGCAAAAATCGAAAAAAGCATTGATAGAGGAGAGTTTTCTGTTGAGTGTTCTTTTGTTCTCAAAGGTAGATAAAAATTTCAGTATATCCGTAGTATCGAGGTTCGTTAGTGTTGTTTGAGTGACCTCTTCAAGTTGGGAAAGGTCGCCTAAATAAGAAGAGATCGTAAGGGTATCCAGCGCCTTTGTGACACTGAGATACTCTTCGAAAGCTGTCAGAAGATCACTCATAACCTAGTTTAGAGAGTTCAATAATATCACCGTCTTTATAGAGCTTTGTTCCACTGATGAATGCCGGTTCACCAACTTCTCCAAGATCATAGATCTTGTGCTTTGTCAAAGCACTGTCCATTACTATCAAGGATCCTCCCTGGTCTAAACCATACACCCTGCCATCAAACGCTGTTGCTACAGAGTAGTGTGCGAATTTGTACTTTGCTTCTCCCACTTTCTCAAGATCATGATTCAGAGCAAGTATCTCTCCCTCTTTGGTAAAGAGATAGATGGTATCGTTATCATATGCCACTTCAGAGATATTTGCACTATACTCCATTTGACCGCCACTTCCTAAGGTAAGCAGCCTTTTTGGCGTTGCAGCGATCATTGTATTGCCTTTACGAGACAGATAGATAATATTGTTAAATGCTTTTTCCGTACTGAGATAGACCACTTTGGCATTCTCACTGTCTTCAATGTTGACAATAATGAGTTTCCCGTCAAGCATAGGCATGACGACCAAACCATCGATAAAGATCGGACTTGCCGCTCTTGTATCAATGGCAAATGTGGCCTCAGATCGACTCTCAACCACTTTTCTATTATCTGCCATGTTATAAATACCAAAGGTATTGCTGTTGAGAATATATGCGATCACACCATTGTGGATCGTTGCAGAAACCACAGGAACTTTGAGAGATACAGCACGTACCGTCTCTTTTGTTTTTTTATCAATGATCTTTAAAATACCCTCAGTATTTGTAGCCAGTATATGGCTATCATTTTCATTTAAAAATCTATACCCTTCACCAAGGTTGACAGTGCTTAACCCTTCTTTACTGATATATTGGCCGCTTTTAAGTGTCCCTCCCTCACGACTGAGATCACTCATACTTCCACCGTACGAAGTAGATGCATTGGATGCGGAGAATGTCTGTTCAGGTTCAAAATATTTTTTGCTACTGCATCCTGAAAAGAGTAGTGCTGCTACTGCAAATGTAAGTAGTGACAACCCCTTCATTAGTTTGCCTTTACAGTAGAGTGCATAAGGAACTCTCTGATCACTGAAAGAGAGGAACGATCATCTATAAGCTCCAATTTATTTTGAGCTTTTTTTACATCACCTGCAAGGATTGACAAATAGGCTTCTTCAAACAGTGCCATCTCTTTATAGAGCTTTGACTCCACAGGTTTTTTATTGAGCACGCCTACTGTATAACCACTTGCATCAGCGATCACACTGTTTGTACTTGTACTCAAAGACTCTAACCCTTTGATATCTTCTTTTTTCACTGCTTGCGCATAAGTGTAAAGCTCTAAAAGTGCCGGATTGTTCTCTTGAAGCACCTTAAGAGCATTGGCATCCTCACTGTTATTCTGCAGTGTCAAGAAAGCTTCGTTTGCTTTTTCAAGCTTTGCTTCATGCAGCGCACCCATCACAGCTTCTCCACCAAAAAAGAGAATAAGTACGACAATCACACCCCACAAATGAAACTTGTATTTTTTATACAGTGATTCCAGCTTAAAAGCACTCTCAAGGACCTTTTCATCACCACTTAACTCTCTCTTTACATAATTCACATCATCTTTAATGCCCACGTAGCTCTCCTGCAACATTTTTATGCATATATTATACCTTCTGGAGTTAAAAGAGGGGTTATAGTTCTATAGTTCGACGACTGTAATGCCTAAGTTTCCGGGAAGTCTATAGAATTTCTGTATCTTGGGATGTTTTTTAAGATACTCTGTTACCAGTTTGGCTAACACACCCCCGCCCGTACCGTGAATGATCTGTACTTCATGCAGTCCGTTCACCAGGGCATCAGAGAGAAATTTATCCACGGTGTCTATAGCTTCATCTGCATACATACCGAGCAGTTTGACTGAAACAGATGCCCCTGACTTTTCAACATTGACATTGACCTCTTTGGCTTTAGGTTTAACTTTTATCTGAGGGGTATCTCCTCTTCTTTTGAGTTGCCCCAAAGGTACTCTCATCTTCAATCCGTCTACGATGATCGTCGCATCTTTACCACGGATAGCCACGATCTCTCCTTTGTGAGAACGGTACTTCACCTTATCACCCTCTTTGAGCGGAACTTCATCTTTGAGTTTCACCTCTTTTTGCTTGAATTCTTTGCGCTGATGTGCCACGTTCAAAAGTCGTCTTCCTTCTGCTGACTCTTGTGCCCTCAACGCTTCTCTTGCTTTTTTTGTCGCTGCATTATAACGGTTTTCAAGGGTTGCAAGAGCTTTTCTATGACTCTCCTGAAGCTTCAGCTCTTCATCCTGGAGTCTCTGTTTTTGTCTCTCTACAGATTTTAACTCATCATCTATTGTTGCGATCTTCATACGCATTTCACGCTCAAGTGAGGTAGATTTTTCTATGAGTTCATTAAGGTTTTCTTTATCCTCTCCATAGACTTTTTTTGCTTTGTTCACGATAGCTGCAGGTACACCGTAACGTTGCGCTGTCTCAAAAGCATAACTCTTTCCTATACTTCCCTGTAAAAAAGTATAGGTAGGTACCCTTTTCTCTTCATCATACAGTGCTGCGATGAGTTCCACCTCATCATCACCTGCCATCAGTGAAGCCAAACGTTTATGGTGTGTCGTCACGATGAAGGTGATACCTTTTTTTCGTAATTCATCTAACATCACGCGAAAGAGACTGGCTGCCTCGTCACTGTCTGTACCCAGCTCTATCTCATCAACCCCTACGATGGCATCCTCTTTGCTGAAGAGTTTTGCAAACTCCTGCATACGTCCCGCAAACGTGGAGATATCATTTTTAACCGATTGGGGATCATCGATGACCGCTTCTATGCTTTTGTAATGTCCGACCTCTGTTTGTGCTGCATTGCACTTGAAAGGTAGCAGATACTTACTCATGTAGACTGCCGAGAGCATGGACTTGAGAAGCATCGTTTTACCACCGGCATTGACCCCTGTGACAAGCATGATCTTTTTGGAGAAATCCATCGTGATGGGTACGGGGTTCTCTATGGCAGGGTGTGCAAAATCCTGCAATTTAATACGTTTATGTTTAGAGGGTAAAACAAACTCATACTCTTTGGCTCGTGCAAAACTGACACGTGCTTGATAGTGGTCAAATCTGTCATACTCTTTGTTGATGAATCCCAAGAAACGTTCCCACTTGAAAAAAACCGCTGAAATGTTTTTACAATAGGTGTAGATCATCTCCTCTTTTTTACTAAGCAGTGCAGACTCTTTCTCTTTTAAATGGGTGATACTCTGCGGAATGATATAAAAAAAACCGCCGGGGCTACGTGCAGCTACGGTAGCCTTGATCGCATTGTTAAACCCTCCACGTACCAGTAGGGTCTCTTCTCCTCCGTTAAAGTGTACCTGGGTGTCCACAAGATAATCTCTGAGCTTGCTGGAGTGTGCCAGCTTATAAAGTGTCTCTTTGATCTCTATCTTGTTTTGCTTGATAGCACGTTCCAGTTTAAAAAGTTCCTGATCACGCTCAGCATTGATCTCACCTTCAGCTGTGAAGTAGCCTATGATATCGATGATCTCTTCAGGAATCTCTATCCCTTGTATCCAGGAGATAAGAGGTTCTGTAAAACCTACCGTCTTTAAGGTATTGAAGTAAGAGATCATAGTGATAAAGGCATAGATCTCATCCAGTGAGAGGACCCCTTGCTTTTTGATCAGATTGAGTTCTCTCTCTAGATTCGGTACGGGGTTTGGTGTAGGAAATTGTACTTTGGAAAGTGCCTGTATATAACGATAATGCTGGTTGATATCTCCCATCATCGCTACAGGTTTTTCTCTGGCTAAAAACTTTTGGAACTGCTGGGTATACCCATCCAGGTCCAGTTTTTGTATGATCGTTTTTTCGCTTGATTTTTCTATTGGCACGTCTAAAGTTCCTCAATTTGCTAAATATCCGAATTATAGCGAATTTTATGTAGGTTGAAAAAAGTGTATCTACCCTTTCAGATGTACGCACTATAAAAAATTAAAAATTGTATCCCACTTTGATGATTGTTTTGGTATCTGTCGTTTCAAATCCTATAGGAGGAAGATTGTCATAGCGTATTTCTTCTTCCAGATTGACATTGATATCCTCAGCGACTGCAAAAGTTAAGCCTGCTACAGCCAAGACTTCATAGTCATCTGAAAAGTTTTCGAAGTTTTCAAGCGCACCTAGTTTGACATAGAGTGCACTTACTTTATTAAGCTGATTGGTATACTCTAGATACTGGTTGAATGAAAAGAAGTTTTCATCTGGCTGATCATTACTGTATTCTTCTATGTTGTAAGCAATACCTGCTCTGAGTTTGAAAATATGCTGACCGTCATCAAAGAGCTTTTTCCCCACACCTGCAGCTATAGAAGACTTATTATCATAGTCTCTAAATTTATTTCTTAACCAATGTACAGAACTATAGACCAACCATTTTTCAACAACAAACTGTTCGAGTGCAAGATTTGCAGTATACTCTTCATTATCTTTTACATTATTGTTCTCTGTCACAAATGCACTGGTATCAAACATGACTTGAAGTGGATTGTCGTTATATCCTGACATTGTAACAGAAAAGGTATATTTACCATTCAGGCTATATGTCTCTGTATTCCCTGTAACATTTGAAAAACCGATATTGATACTCTGCTTTAACACTTTACTCGCATTGAGCTTTTTATAGTTTGAGAAGGCTGATGCTACATTGGAGACCTTTACTTCACCTGCCATGACAACGACAGAAAGCAGTGAAGTCAATACTGAAAATATCTTTTTGTTCTTCATTTTATCCCTTATACGATTTAATTTTTAAATTGGGACTATAGCAAAATAAAGGTCAGAAGATGGTATTTTGCAGTAAAGTGAGTACAAGAGAAGCGTTATGCCTCTCCACGTATCTGGTACGTGATGTCCCCGGCACCGAAGGCTGTTACAAGTCCATCACTGTACTCTCGTATAATATGTCCGTCTTTAAAGACTTTAACAATCCCATCTTCTTTAGTCACAGAGTCTGCCATGAGAAGTTTATAGCGGCTGAATGCCCCTTTTAGGTCTATATCCACCTTTAATTCCCCGGCAGCCCAGATAGGGAGGATGACCAGTTCATCAACACCTTCAAAACACTCTACAAATCCTTGCAGGTTATCCATAGTTCGGCTGTACTTGTGGGGTTGCCAAATAACATTGAGTTTAGAGAATTGACGCAATCCTTTATAGGTTTGCAGGGATTCCATCGTCACCTTTATCTCTGTAGGATGGTGACCATAGTCATCTATCACCACACACTCTTCTCTATTTTGTACAATGTCAAAACGTTTTTTGATCCCTTTGTAGTGTAAAAGATTTGCTCTTATATCTTCTACCTCTTCACCCAGCTCTAAAGCACCCAATATCGCTAATGATGCATCTAACGCAATGTGATTTCCAAAACCGAATACTTCAAATGCCCCCAGGTCCAAAAGTTCGAATTTTGTATGGGGTTCCCCATCAACCAATACAAACTCTATGTTCTTGATGTCTTTGGAAGGATAAAGTTTAATGCTCTCCATCTCTAAAGAAGAGAGGAATTCATCTTCTGCATTGATGACTCGTATTTGCGCCAGTGACAAGAAGTTTCTATAGGCATTGTAAAAACGCTCTTCGTCATACCCGTAGTACTCCATATGTTCTGGTTCAACATTGGTCACGATTGCAAGATAAGGATTGGAGTTCAAAAAACTCTCATCACTCTCATCGGCTTCAAATACCACTTTGTTGTTCGGGTAATTCCGTACGTTTGAACCAAACTCTTTACTGATCGCTCCAATGAGCGCATTGGATTCAGGTATGATCGATGCGAGCATGGCAGAAGTCGTACTCTTACCGTGTGCACCACCCACCGCATAGACCTCTTTTTCACCCAGTATACTCTTGAGAGCTTCTTTGCGTGAAAGCAGTTCTATACCCAACTCTTTGGCTCTTTGATACTCAGGATTGTTGGGACGTACCGCCGCAGAGTAGATCACCCTGTCGACACCCTCAACCGCATCTTCATGGTGAGGGATAGTGATCTTCGCATTAAAGTTGGTTGCCAGATCATTGGTGATCTCTGTCTGTTTGATATCCGAACCGGAGATCTTATGTCCGTCATTAAAGAGAAACTTGGCCAAAGCAGAGAGTCCGATACCCCCGATACCGATAAAATGGATCTTTTTCATCACTATTGTTCCTTGCTTTCATCAAGCACTCTAAGCTCATCTTGCGCCTGTTTAACATGTGTGTCAAATTTTGCAAGCAAGGCCTCAGTGGGCTCTGTAAATGTCTGTATGAAAAATGCCAGAGGATCATGTACATCTACCCCTTCTACATCGACAAGATTTTCGATGAAATCTTCAAAACTCTTTCCTTCCATGACTGCAGCCACATGCACCATCATCGCATCTTTCAGCGCTGCATGGTCGATCGTATAGTGCAATACAAGAAAGATCTCTTTGGCACCCTTTTTGTCATTTTCACTGTAGCGTTGGATACCATGTTCATAGATCGCTCTTGCCGTAGCTAAATCCTCAGCATCATTCATATCAAATGACTGAGAAGTCGTGAGCTTTTCAGCCAGTCTGTCAAAGGCTGTGTTGACGATAAATGTAAATATCTCGTTGATCTCATCTTCCGGAGCTTCGATGATAAGCTGTGCATCCAAAAGCTGATACCCTTTTGCAATGCTCTCTTCTTCTTTGCACTCTTTTTCAAGTCTTTGAATATTTGCCAAAAACTCTTGGTCTTTTTTTAACTCTTCTACATGTATTTCCGGTGTTTCCATCATGCTTGCTCCAATGCTAATTTTCTGGCACTAAATGCCGATACCCTCGTCGCTAAAGCGTAAGTGGGGTGTCTTCTACTCTTCCAAGCAACGTGCTATACGTTGCAATGCTTCTCTTGTTTGCTTTTCTTCATAGACAAGGGCCAGTCTTACATACCCTTGACCTTCCCCTTCACGTCCTAAAAATGAACCTGGGAGAACTTTAAGATTATACTCTTGATAAAGTTTGGTCGTAAAGGCTATCTCATCTTCCACTTTGAGCCAAATATAAAATGTCGCTTCAGGTGCTTCAGTACCCAAAATCTCTTTGGCGACTTCAAAATTTTTTTTGTATTTTGCTCTGAATGTGTCTACATGCTCTTGATCGGCCCATGCAGCAGCAGCAGCATATTGAAGTGGGAGGGGAGAAGCACATCCCACATAAGTTCTGTACACCATGTATTCTTTAAGTATCTCTGCATCACCGGCAATGAAGCCTGAACGAAGTCCCGGTGCAGAGGAACGTTTGGAGATAGAGTTGATGACCAGCACATTTTTAAAACTTTCGTTCCCCACTTCCATACTTGCATTGAGCAGTGAAGGAAGTGCTGCATCCAGATAGAGGTCCACATAACACTCATCATTCAGAAGCACGAAATCATGTTTAAGTGCGAGCTCCACCCAATGTTTTAAATCATCCATAGACATTACAGATGATGTAGGGTTGTTAGGTGAATTGAGTATCACAAGATCTGCTTTTGCCAATGCTTCTTCATCCACTACGGGTTGAAATTGATTGGCTTCATTCAAATTGAGGTAGATCACTTCAGCCCTGGATACTTTGGCAGCACCTTCATAGATCTGATAAAAAGGGTTAGGAAAGACCATGACCGGATTTTCTACATCATGCAGTAAAAACTGTGGAAAATTAAAAAGTACTTCTCTGGTTCCAAATGTCGGAATGATCTGATCATTTGTCAGGGAAAGATCAAAACGTTTTTTGTTATACGTCAACATCCCCTCTCTAAGTTCTGTTTCACCAGCCGTTTTTGGATACTTGTTGAGCAGTTCAGAGGCATCCTTCAGTGCATCCAGTATAAATGCCGGTGTCTCAAACTGGGGTTCCCCGATCGTCAGGCTAAGTGCAGAGTAATCAGGGTTTGGTGTGACATTTTCAAGTAATTGATTGAGTTTCTCAAAAGGGTAAGTTTCGAAGTTCATTGTTGCCCTAAATTTTTAAAGGATTATAACGTATTTGGGGTAAACTATAACTTTACGATGAACGCCCCGCCATTGATAGCTCTACGTACTTTTTTCAACACTTCTCTTGCACTTTTTTCATCTCTATAGCCACCTATGAGTACTTTATAATTCTCTGTATGGCGTACCTTGTAAGGTAATCCTAACGCGCTTATCTTTACTAAATACGCTTTGTTGGGCATGCTCGAAAAAGCGCCCACCTGAATATAATACTCAACAGCACTCTCTTTGGTTTTCCGCTTCATTACAGGTACTGTTTTTGTTTTGACGTTACTGAACAGTGTTTCGGATACAGGCTTCTTGGGCTGCACTTTTGTTTTGGAAGAAGCGGGTACGGTAGATGATCTACCAGGTTCCACTGTACTTTTTGCCAACCACTTCATGATCTCATCTTGTAGTTTGGCACCGCGGTATTTAGCCTTGGAACTGTTAATGATGATGACAACGGTATAGTATTTTCCTGCTTTGTTCTTGACATACCCGCCTATATTTTTCACGCGTCTCAGTGTCCCTGTCTTCATCCATGCACGTTTTTTTACGACGGTGTTTCTAAAGCGGCGTTTGATAGTACCATCCACGCCTGCTATAGAGAGTGTCTCCATCCATCTTGAACCATAACGGTCATACGCATCATCATACATCTCAGCCAATAGTTTTGCATTCATTTTTGAAGTACGTGAAAGGCCGCTTCCGTTATCGATCTTTAATTTACCATCACCTAATGCACCTCTTGAATCCAAAATATATTTGATGGCATCTCTTCCTTTTTCCATCGTGGCAGGAGCACCATAGAGTTTCGCACCCAAAAGAAGCAGAAGATGTCTTGCATAAAGGTTATTACTCTCTTTGGCAGTTTCAGAGATGATCTCTTCCAGAGGATCTGAGTAATGGGTAAACAATGCTTTTGCTTCTTTAGGTACCTTACGTAATTTCATACCTCCACTTACAGCTATCCCCTCTTTTATCAATCTATCTTTCAATGCATAATAGAATGACTTATACGGTTTGGTAATGACTTGACAAATATTCCGTGTGCCACATCGTTTGGAGATCTTTCCTTGAAGAAACACCGTAGGCACCACTTCGCTCTTATCAATTTTCACCCTCGGCCAGGAGTATTTTCCTCTACAGGGTTTGTTGACGTGTTCCAATTGGTCGACAACTTTATAACTTTCATCTACATGTTTTTTATGTACTTTCTTTTCTTTGGGGTTCACGCAGACGGTCACCACTCGTTCATTGAACATCATGGCATCCGGCATGGCATTATAGGCACTGTAAAGATTTTCATCAAAACCAGAACTGTCTTGGCTTCCCACCTTGAAATAGCTTCTGTCTATGACAATATCACCTCTGATCTGACGTATACCTGCGGCACGTAACTCAGAGACGATCTGCTCAAGGTCCTCGGCATTTAAGGTCGGGTCACCGAACCCTTGAACCCATAGATCACCGTGAAGCACACCATTTTTCAATCTTCCTATAGTGTAAAACTTCGTAGGCCAACGGTAATCAAATCCCAGTTTCAGGACCGAAGCATATGTGGTTAACACTTTGATCACAGATGCAGGGGTCCTGCTCTTCGAAGCATTGAGTGAAGCCACGACCCTTCCTTGTTTACCGGCTTCTTTGATATAGATACTGATATCTTTTTTTGAGATGCCCGATTTGCGTATCTCTTCATTGATGACCTGGGGTAATGCATAGAGCCATAGGGACAGTATCAGATAGATAAATAAACTTCTCACTACCCTGCCTCATATGCATCACGAAGTCGCTGCATCGCTTCTTGAAGTACTTCTTTGGATGTACCCACATTTAACCGCATGAAACCTTCCCCTGCCTCACCAAAACTTTTACCGTCATTAAGCCCAAGTTTGGCTTTATGTAAAAAGAAATCAACCACTTGGTCATGGGACAGCCCCAGTCCTCTACAGTCAAGCCACATGAGAAAAGTTGCTTCTGTAGGGACTGCCTTTATAGGGAGTTGATGCTCTGTGAGAAATTGATTCACATAGTTAATATTTGAGCGCAAGTGCTCTTTCAACTCTTCTAACCATGGAGCACCTTCTTTGTAGGCACTCATCAATGCTTCAATACCAAAAGGGTTCCCGTTGGTAATACCCGACCTGTCCTGTTCTACTCTGTAAGCTTGGCGCAATCTGGTATCGGGAATGATCGCATAAGAGGTATTCAGCCCTGCGATATTGAATGTTTTGGAAGGTGCATTTAAAACAACACAATGATGCATGATCTTCTCAAAACTGCCAATGCTGTGGTGTGTTTTTTCATAGACAATATCCGCATGTATCTCATCAGAGATGATCAGTACATCATTTGCTATACAGATCTCAATGAGCTTCTCCAATTCCTCTTCAGACCATACCCGTCCGGTTGGGTTATGAGGAGAGCAGAGTAAAAAGAGTTTGGCTTCCTTGGCTTTACGCTCAAAATCCTCAAAATCTATCTGATATCTGCCGTTTTCATAGACCAGTCTATTGTCAAGTACCCTTCTCTTTTGATGCTTGACAGAACTTACAAATGGCGGGTATATCGGTGTTTGTATTAGTATTCCATCTCCCTTTTGACTGTATGCAGTGATGATAAAGTTCAAAGAAGGTACTACCCCGTAACAAGGAATGATCCACTCTCTTTCTATCTCCCAGGAAAAACGATCTCGCATCCAATTCTGTATTGATTCATAATAGGCATCCGGATAGATCGTATACCCGTACATAGGGTGTGAAGCCCTTCTGAGCATTGCCCCTTGTACACATGCCGGTGAAGCCAGGTCCATATCTGCGACCCAAAGAGGAAGCAGATCCTCTCTACCAAACTTTTTCTTTGCTTCATCCCACTTCATACTATGTGTACCTTGACGGCTGATCGCTTCAAACATCTTTACCTCTCCTTTCCCATATGCTCATCTGTGCTATCGTATGCTGGTGCTTCCGTGCAGTCTCTTGAATCACAAACGGGATATCTTTCGTACCGATAAGTCTGAACGCTTTACCCAGTATCTCTTTAAGCCCATTGAGTGTCGTGATAGTTTCACCATCTCTTTTATATCCGCCTATCCATTTCTCTTTGGGGGTAGACGCTTCCTGCCAGGTATACGGAGAGGTCAAAATGAGTAGTCCCCCCTCATTGATACGTGATCCCATAGCATCTAAAAACTTTTTAGGATCATAGAGCCTGTCTAACAGGTTACCCCCAAAGATCAGGTCAAAATCCTTGTAAACAGGTTTTAAATTACAGGCATCTGCCTGCCAAAATGAGACCTTGTTTCGTACATCATCCCAGTCAAGATCTGAAAGTTTTATCTCATGAAGATTTTCCAGTTCCCCCTCGGTCGGCATAGTATAACGTAATACACCATCATCTTTGAGCTTCTGTGCTTCCTGTATGAAACGTGCAGAAAAATCCACACCTATGACTTCATCAAAACCGCGTGCCAGTTCAAAGGTACTTCGCCCTATGGCACATCCAATGTCCAAAGCTCTGCGTCTAGGTTTATCTTTCATGGTCTCTAAAACGATCCGTGCACACGCTGCCGGATAATTTTCCACACCCAATGCATTTTCACCCCAACCAAAATGACAGTACTGAGAAATCAGGCTGTCTGTATTATAGATATTGGTTGTGATCGTCTCTTCATAGGTACTCTGAATATACCTAAATCCCCCATGTTGATAAAAATGTCTTCTAAATCCATAACGGCTTTTCTGTGTAGCAAGGTTCCCGCAACTTATCCATGAACCACCCTTGATAATGGTATGTTTACCATCAAAGGTAGGGACTGAAAAATCATCATAGATCGGATGGACCTTAAAGCCTTCAAAAGGATATATCGGTGTTCGTGACCACTGCCATACATTCCCTATCACATCATAAAATTCCCCGTGTTTATAAGTATCCACGGGAACACACGAAGCAAAAGCTTCAAGATTGATATTGGCGATAGTCTTGTCTCTGTCGGTCCATTCCAAGTAGGAAAGTACTTTGCTTTCATCACGCAATCGGATATATTCATCCTCGGTAGGCAGAGTGATGTTGACACCCTCTTTTTGGCTCTTCCACTTACAAAAGGCAGAGGCCTCCAGATGATTGACCTCTACCGGCCAATTTAAAGGAAGGTCTATCTCTCTGCTTAGAGTACGAAGTCTGTACCCATCTTTATCTTTACGCCAAAACATGGGATGTTCTGCCTTTGTATAGGCTTTCCATGCTTTACCCTCTTCACACCAAAACCTATCATTGCTATATCCAGAATCTTTTACAAACTCCATATATTCAGCATTGGACGTAAGATATTTGGCTGCTTTGAATGATGGTATATGTGCCTGATGATCTCCATATTCATTGTCCCAGCCAAAAAACTGTGCATTGTTGTTTTTCCCCAGATTCACTCTACCTTGGTTTACATCCAGCAGTGTATTTTGAGGTGCAGTACCAACCATTTCACACTCTCTCCATTCTCTGTTTTCTTCTATGGATTCAAATGGAAGTTGGCGTATCAGTACCGAAGAAGTTTCAAGATGGATATTTTCATGCTCAATTCCCATCAAAATAACCCACCAGGGTGAATCTTGCGTGATAGGAAGTTCTAAAGGAAGTACATCGATAAGCGAAGAGACTTTCGAATAGACTTTGTCACGGTAAGCTTGGGTTTCTTTTAACGTAGGCCAGTCATAATGTTTTTCATTCAAATCATCCCAGCTCATTTCATCTACACCCACGGCAAAAAGTGATTCAAGTCTGGGATCTACACGTTCATTAATGATCTTGGCAAGTATGAATTTGTTAATGAAAAATGTAGCAGTATGGCCATAGTAAAATATGATGGGATGACGAAGAGGATCCGCTTTTTTAAAATAAGCACTTTCATCTGCAACGAGATGAAAAAGAGATTCATATCGCTTATAACAATATTGAAAATAATTTTTGATCTCTTTCCGTTTCTCTTCGGGGTCTGTTCCATGAAGTGTAGGCATCTTTATCACGTCTCATTCCTTGGAATTACTGTACATGTAAGATACCGAACAACGCTTAAAAATCTGCCTTCTCTTTTGCACTCTCGATCATAGAGATAAAAATCGTATAAAGGTTCGCGATCACCGCACCGATCACTAATCCTGTTGCCAATGCATCGTTCCCATAAAACTGCAGAGCAAAAAATGCAGGGAGAAGATGTAGGTCAGCAACCAATGAACCTGCCAAAAGCTCAGCTGAAAGTAGATTTCTTACCCCTATCTTCAACAGTGTTGAGATCACATTCACAGACCCTGCTATAAACAGTGCTACGATAGAGTGATCATACAAAAATGCTGCTGATGTCGTAAGTGACATCAACGTAAAAAACATATAAAAAACTTTACCCCAATTCATCCAAACTCCTTAAACTTTAACTATAGTGTACCATTTTCATACATAGCACGCATTTTTTCTTTCTCTTTTTCTCTTTTGAGTTTTTCTGCTTCCTTTTCTCTGAAGCCCCCTACGGAGAAACCAAGCCACATCAAGATTGGTGATGCAACAAAAATGGAAGAGTATGTACCCACTATCACACCTACAAGCAGCGTGAAACTGAACCCGTTAATGATCTCTCCACCAAACAGATAGAGTGTAAGAACCACAAAAAATGTTGTGAGTGATGTCAATGTAGTACGAGAAAGCGTACGTGTAACAGACTCATCAATGATACCCCCAAGGTCCGGGTCTTTGATCGTTCTGATACCCTCACGGATACGGTCAAAGACAATGATCGTATCGTTCAATGAATATCCGAGTATGGTCAATAGTGCCGCAAGAATGTCAAGGTTTACCTCAACATTGAACAGTACGATCATACCCATAGCGATAGTAACATCATGCATGAGTGCCATTACAGAGGCAACGGCAAAACGCCACTCGAATCTAAAGGATACATAAATAAGGATACCGATGATAGCAAGAACCATCGCCATAAGTCCCTTTTCACGTAGCTCTGATCCAACCTTTGCCCCTACCATATCCACACGTCTTACTTCAAAGTTACCCGTATCTTGAAGCAGTGCTCTGATCTGATCACCGACATCCACACCCAAGGCTTTTGAACTTGTCTTCGTACGTATGACCACTTCATCTTCACCACCGAAGAAAGTCACGGTTGCACCTTCATAGGATCTATCAGAATCTATTGCTTCTCTCACTTTTTCTATAGGTGCTTTACCGTTGTATTGTACCTGTATAAGTGTACCACCTGCAAAGTCTATACCGTAGTTAAATCCCTTCCCAATGATCAACCCCAGAGACAGTATCAACAGAGTGACCGAAAGTAATCCAAAACGTTTACTCTTGCTCATCAATGAGAGAGGTTTTTTATATTTAAAGATTTCCATTATTTTACTCCCTCTGTTCTGATACCAAACCATAATCTCAGTTTGTTCTTATCGATCTTCGGTAGAAGCCACTGGTAGATACCATGTGTTCCTACAATCGCAGTCAACATGGATGCCATAATACCGATACTCATCGTAAGCGCAAATCCTTTGATCGCACCTGTACCATAGGCATAGAGTACTGTAGCGGCGATCAGTGTGGTCACGTTGGCATCCCAGATCGCAGTAAAGGCATTGCTGTACCCATTCTCTATCGATTTAGCTACAGATTTACCTTCATAAAGCAGCTCCCTGATACGTTCAGAGATGATGACGTTCGCGTCCACGGCCATACCAACCGTAAGAACGATACCTGCCATACCAGGCAGTGTCAGTGTGGCACCAAAGAGTGACATGATCGCAAGTATCAAAAAGAGATTCCCTATCAGTGCGACATTTGCGATAATTCCTGCCATACCATAGTAAACCACCATAAAAATGACGACCAAAATGAATCCTAGAACCAAAGCGATAGAACTCGCCTTGATGCTATCCGCACCCAGGCTTGGCCCCACCGAACGTTTTTCCATCACATAGACAGGTGCAAGCAATGCACCCGATCGAAGTGCAATGGCAAGGTCATGGGCTTCAGAAATTTCAAATCTTCCTGATATCTGTACACGTCCCCCACCGATACGTTCATTGATGACTGGCGCCGAGTAGACCTTGTTATCCAAAACAACCGCCATACGTTTCCCAACACTCACACCTGTAAAGTCACCAAAGATCTTGGCACCCTGTCCGTTCAGTGTAAAGTTGATGACCGGTTGATTGCTTTCATCAAAACCTACTTTTGCATCTGTCAGCATAGAACCGTCCAATACCGGAATAGCACGAAGCAAATATTTTTCACCGGTATTAACATCGGGTAGTATCACATCACCATAACTTTTTGCTTCAGCCAGACTCATCGTGTTGACTCTTATGTTTCTGTCTTCATCTACAGCCATAAGCTGCAAATGTGCTGCACGGGCGATAAGTTCACGGATACGCTGTTCATCCTCCTGTGTTTTGATACCAGGTACTTCTACAAGGATCTTATCTTCACCCTGTTTTGCAACCGTAGGTTCTGCAAGTCCGAACTCATTGAGTCTGTTTCTGATCGTATCTACTGCCTGTTGAATGGCATTTTGTTTGGTACGCTCCACTTCAGCTTCGGTCATAGTGACTGAAAATTTCATTCCATTGTTGATCACTACCGTGCCTTCAAGCTCTTTTTTAAGCAGTGCCTGGGCTTTGGTTACCTCATCTGTATCAAGCAATTCAAATGTGATTTTTTCACCATCGATCATACGAAGGTCATCGAAAATGATCTCTTCGTCATCAAAAATATACTTGACCGATGCTGCCATAGACTTAATACGTGATTCAATGGCAATTTCACTTTTAATACCAAGAAGCATATGCAGACCACCTTGAAGGTCAAGCCCCAAAGTGATCTTCTTCCCGCTTTCACTTTGCGTCAAAGAGGGAATAGAAAAAACAACACCGAAGATCAGTGCAAAAGCAAAAAGGATTACCCTAAAATTAAGCGTCTTCACCAGCCTCAACCTTTTTAGCTACAAATGCTCTATCAAGTTTGACGATCGTGTCATCATTTAATTTGATTTTGATAAAATCTTCTTCAGTTTTAACGATCACAGCTATAAGGCCGCCTGTCGTAATGATGTTGTCACCTTTAGTAAGACCGTCAAGCATTGCTTTATGTGCTTTTTGATGTTTTTGCTGCGGTCTGATAATTAAAAAATAAAAAATTGCGAATAAAATGATGAGGGGTAAAAATGAACCGATCATACTGCCTTGTTCTGCTCCCATAGGAATCCTTTTGTATAAAATTAGCCAATATTCTAGCACCTTTGAACTAACAAAAGGCTTTTTCATAGCACTTTTAAGCTCGGGGTTTATTTACCTTAATTATTGGGGATTTTCTCATCCTCTGATGAACACCATTTTAGGTATTATAACACTCTATCTGCTCCTGCAGGAAGAGAAAAAAGTCTGGTTTTTTTCCGGTGCTTTTATAGGACTTTTTTGGTTTTGGTGGATCGCTTTAAGCCTTCAACATTATGGTATGGTTTGGGCTGTACCAATAGAGATAGTTATCATTATGCTAAGCTACGGGGTACTCTTTTGGTTTCTTGCATGGATCAGTGAGAAGATCACTGCATTACTGAGTGTTTCGGGCACTTTACTTCCTCTACTGCTCAAAGCTTTAGGCCTCTTCATCTTAAGCTATATCCACCCTTTCTCTTTTGATTGGCTCAAACCCGAGCTCATGTTCGTAGAGAGTTATCTAGGCATAGAAAAATGGCAGTATGCCATCATCTTGGGGGCTATTGTTTTAAGTATTTGGAAGCAGCACTTCCTCTATCTGTTTCTTATTCTGTTTGCCTATCAGTCAAATCTTTCAACACCTATCGAAATGGATGATAAGGTAAAACTCGTTACTACCTCTACATCTGTCCAGGACAAATGGAATGAAACACTTCATGCTGCACAGTTTGAGACTCTTTTCGAACAGATAGACCAGGCCATTAAAGAGCATAAAAGTCTTATTATACTCCCTGAATCTGTCTTTCCTATCTTTCTAAATCATTCAAAAACTCTGGACAGATTACAAGAAAAGGCCAAACAGATCTCCATAGTTACTGGAGGGCTCTACTGGGATGGGAAAACACCACGGAACTCAACCTATATCTTTACAGATAACAAGGTCTCTGTAGCCAATAAAGTCGTACTGGTTCCCTTTGGAGAGAGCAATCCCCTACCGGATTTTTTAAGTGACTGGGTCAATAAAATATTTTATGATGGTGCCATAGATTACGTAGCCAGCCCCACTGTCGTAGACTATAAAATTGATGGGAAAATCTATCGAAATGCCATCTGTTTTGAAGCGACCAGTGAGAAACTCTACGAGGGTGAACCAAAAAACATGATCGTACTCAGCAACAACGGCTGGTTCACTCCCTCCATTGAACCTACGTTACAAAAACTCCTGTTGCAGTACTACAGCAAGAAGTATGGAACAACAATCTATCACTCGGTGAATATGTCGGATTCTTATGTGGTGAAAAATGGGAGAGTGGATCACTAGAAAACCCTATCATACTTTATTTGAGAAGGTATACACTCTGTGTATGAATCTCCTGTGACATTTTTTATAGTATGTTACTTAGCGTACTATTCTGCTAAACAGTATTCGTTATATTTGCAATAGTATTTATTAATTAAAACTTATAATGCTACAATTGTATATATCATTCTGGGGAGAGTGTCAATGGATTTAAATGAAGAGACTATAGAAGATACCTTTAACATTAACAAAGTGCTGGAAACTCTGTTTTCTTCTGTCAAAAGTATTGCGCATGAAAAGCGTATCGAACTTATCTATGAAATGGATTCGACCATACCAAGAAGGTTACGGGGTGATTCTGATACCCTGGTGTTAGTGCTTAGCAAAATACTCACCTTTGTTTTTCAAAAAAGTGATAGAAAGGAGATCGTATTATCTCTTTCCTCTGTGGAAGACTTTTTGTATGAAGAGTTTATCTCTTTTAAGATCCAAGAGACCCATATTGACAAAGAAAAACTTCTATCCTTTTTAAAGATCCATGTGAGTGAAGAAATTGAAATGATCGGTGGTAACATTGTCGATGACCATGAAAATATTTCAGACATACATCTAAGCATACCTTTTAAAAATGTTGAATTGGGTTTCAGACGTCATTATAGACTTCCTGATAAAAAGATAGTAGGGAAAAAGATCTTACTGCTCTGTTCAAATGAGAAAACGGCACAAAGCCTGAAAAAGATGTTTCAATATTTTCTTTATGATGTGCATGTAGGAATGGATGAATTAAAGAAACACGGTAATGATCTGGCTCTCTATGATATCTTGATCATCAGTGAACAAATGATCACTGAAAAAACCAAAGAAACCATTGCCAACATCCAAGAACTCGCTCCCCTTAAATATGTGGTGCTTAGAGATCCCGATGGTTTAGAGGATGATATAAAAACAGACTCTGAACATTTCATCAAACCAATTACACAAGAAAAGATCTTTGACCTGATCATCTCACTGTATGATGAAAAATCCGGTACAGAAAAAAGTGATACAACTCAGATGGAAAAGGTATGATCTTAAAATAAAACCTTTACAAAAAATGCTATATGAAAGGTTTTACTTTGTAAGTAGATTGTAGGACTTCATAAAGGATCACGTACAATTACACATAGAATTTAGAAGATCTCAATAACTTCAAAGCATGCGCTATTTTATCTTTTAACATCTTTTCATGCTCGCATAAAAGAGGACCGATATCTAAAGTTTTGGTTTCAGACTTCGCTTTAATGGTGTTTAGTATCGCTGCACGCTCTTTGCAGTTTCTGTATTCACGCAGAGGCTTGAACAGAATGTTCAGTTCTTCGACGATCATTCTTGACTCCTTTTCTCCGATGATATGGAAAAAATCTTCTATCAAAGTTTGAAGTGCATCTATAAAGATATAGAGCGTTTCAAGCACCTCATCATCATACCCCTCTTTTGTTTTCTCTAAAAGCATTTCAAATTTTCCTAAACGCTCTTTGAGCTGCTGTTTCACCTCTTGCTCTAAAGAGATATACTTTTGGTTTTCCTGAACTCCTATCTCCCTTGTAAGGATCGTTAACATTTGTCTAAAAGGTTTAGAGGTGAGCATTTGAGTCACAGCTTCCTCTTCCTGGGTGATGAGGCTTTTTAACTCACTGTAGAGCGTTAACTTCACATTTTCACGTGTGGCACTCAGTTCATTTAAAAAGTAAAGATAGCGCAATAGCGTTGTCTCTTCATAGTAACGTTGAAACAACTCTGTACAAAAATGCTGTACATTGGGACTGAACAGATCCGGAAAAATCTCCAGCAGTGTAGCTGTACGGCGTAAAAGTACACGTAAACGGTGCAGTGTTGCACTAAAATGTTTCTTCTGAAAATTCATTTTATAGTAGTTTATCAGACGAATGTTCCTGTAAAGTACCAAAGAGACACCGTCACGCACATAGAGACGTTGCGGTACTTGCCAGAAAAAAAGATTGGGTGATTCAAAAGCATCGATCTTTTCGAAAAACTTTTGCAGATCGTACTCCATAGGTTTTACATAGAGGGCAAGAGAATGATCACTGTATTTATTATCCTGGTCGATCTCTTTGAACACAAAAGGTTGTAATTCCTGAATGATTTTTGAGCTTCTCAGGACTTTTTCATCTTGAAAATAGGCGATCAGTATATAGATTCCGTCAAGCTTTTTCAAGTATCTCTCAACAACAAATGTATTCTCATCTATAGTAACCGTATACACATTTTTAACGATGATCCTGCCCAAATGCTTTTTACGTTGAGAAGCATACTCCTCTTCACTGACAGAGGTGAGAGTTTCGTTTACATGATTATCGACGGTTACTTTTGTATAGGTATCTGGATACTCTTTGCGATAGTAACAGAACTCCTGATCATTAGAAACCGTGTAGAACTGTTCTGTTTTCTCAGTTTTTGGCAATTGTTTTTTCAGCCAGCGCCGGATATCTGCCGAGACTAAAAACTTGCGTTGTATATGATTCATGTTAGGGATTATAGCACAAAATAAAAAATTGACTCTACATTCCTTTTTAACTATAATACGCCATGAAAAACTTCTTTTTAGCACCGATCAAAGGCTATCAATATATCTCCAAAATGTTACCTGCAAGCTGCCGCTATTATCCCTCTTGTTCAGAATATGCCAAATGGCAGTTTGAATTCAATGCAGCCCATAAAGCATTCACGGCAAGTTCTTTGCGTATTTTACGCTGTAATCAGCTCTTTAAGGGAGGTATTGACTACCCTTTGGTTGACTTCAAACCTCCAAAACCTACAGCTTTACTCAAACTTAATGCATTTTGTGGCAAAATTGATATCATCTATTGGCTCGTACCCAAAAGTATGGCCCCAAACAATACACACTATTATGTTTTAAAGGACTTTGATGCAATTAACCGCACCACTTGACATGCATTTACATCTCAGAGACGGAGAGATGTTAGAAAATATCGCTAAAAGCTCAGCGAGCACTTTTTCAGGTGCGATCATCATGCCTAACCTTGTACCTCCGGTGAGCAGTAAAGAAGAGGTTATCGCCTATAAAGAACGTATCATGGCTGCCATAGGTGATGAAAAATTCACACCCTATATGACACTTTTTTTCAAACCTTCTTATGACAAAGCATTTTTAGAATCAGTCAAAGAGGTGATCACAGCGATCAAACTCTATCCTGCGGGTATCACCACGAACTCCGAAGGCGGCGTAAGCGGGTTTGATGTAGAAGAGTTGCGTCCAGCACTTGAAGCAATGAGTGAACTGAATATCCCGCTGTGTGTCCATGGGGAGACCAACGGTTTTGTGATGGACAGAGAAGCTGAGTTCGTCAGTATCTATGAAAGGTTGGCCACTGCCTTTCCGAAACTCAAGATCATTATGGAGCATATCACCACCAAAGAGAGTGTCGAAGCGTTAGATAAATTTGAAAATCTTTATGCGACCATTACCCTGCACCATCTGATCATCACCCTGGATGATGTAGCCGGAGGCATGCTTAAACCGCACCTCTTCTGTAAGCCCATAGCCAAACGACCAGAGGACAGAAGTGCGCTACTCAAGGTTGCTCTGGAAGCGCACCCTAAAGTGATGTTCGGATCAGATTCTGCACCGCATCCGAAACATGCGAAAGAGTCTTGCGGGTGTGCAGCAGGTGTCTTTACTGCACCTATCGCCCTGCAAGTATTGGCTGAACTGTTTGAAAATGAAAAGGCACCCCTGGAAAATCTCCAGGCCTTTATTTCAGGCAATGCCCAGAAGATCTACGGCGTTACACCTGTAAGTAAAACCGTTACTCTTGAGAAAAAAGCGTTTACTGTACCTTCCGACTACAATGGCGTGGTCCCTATGTATGCAGATGAGACCCTGGCCTACAGTATCAAAGAAGTAAGAGAGTGATAACCGATACATAGAATTAAGAAATGCATAAATGTTTCATAGCGTGTGCAAGTTGACAACAATGAGGTTGAAAATAGTGACCTTAAAGCACGTACTCAAAAATAACCTGCTAACATTAAACAAATGAACAAGGATGGGAAATGATTGCAAATAATATTGAAGAACTGATAGGCAATACGCCTTTAGTCAAGATCAATACACTTTCGGAAGAGACAGGCACGACTATCTTAGGTAAATGTGAATTTATGAATCCTACCTCTTCGGTAAAGGACAGAATCGCTTTCAACATGATCAATGAAGCACTCAAATCAGATGAAATTGATCAGAATACTACCATCATTGAGCCGACAAGTGGGAACACAGGTATCGGTCTCGCAGCTATTTGTGCATCCAAAGGCCTTAAACTTATCTTGACCATGCCGGAGTCTATGAGCATAGAACGTCGTAAAATTCTTATGCACTTAGGTGCTGAACTTGTACTGACACCGGCCTCGGAAGGTATGGGTGGGGCTATCTCGAAAGCATCAGCATTGGAAAAAGAATTAGACAATGCAAAAGTACTTCAACAATTCAACAATCCAAATAATCCGGATATTCACCGAAAAACCACTGCCTTTGAAATCCTGAATGACACGGCAGGCAATCTGGATATCTTTGTAGCTGCTGTCGGTACGGGTGGAACGCTTACCGGTACGGGAGAGATACTAAAAACTAAAATACCTTCACTTGAAGTCATCGCAGTTGAACCTTCAGATTCTCCTGTATTGGAAGGTGGACAGCCTGGGCCGCATAAGATCCAGGGTATCGGTGCAGGTTTCGTGCCGGAGATACTCAATACAGAAATTTATGATGACATCCTTGCAGTGAGCAATGAAGCCGCTTTTTCCATGGCACAAAAGATTGCTAGAGAAGAAGGCCTGCTTATCGGTATTTCAGCAGGAGCAAACCTGCATGCAGCCTATACCATCGCAAGCAGACCTGAAAACAAAGGTAAAACCATCGTCACGATACTCTGTGATACAGCCGAACGTTACCTCTCTACAGAACTTTTCGATACTTAATGCCACAAGAACAATCAAAAACACCTCTTTTACTTGAGACGATCAGGATAGAAGAGGGAAAGATACATAACCTTGGCTATCATCAGCAGCGATGCGACAAAAGCCGTCAACTACTCTTTAATTCTCATGACATACTCGACCTCTCTTCCTATATAGATGCACCTAAATCTGGTCTATATCGTTGTCGTATCCTCTATGCAGAACACTTACACTCTATAGAGTATATACCCTACACGCCAAAAGAGATACAAAGCCTTAGGATCGTCTCTTCAGAGATCGAATACAGTCTGAAATATGCCAACAGAGATGCGTTGAATGCCTTGCTGGAATCCAACAAAGATGTCGATGAAGTGATCATAGAAAAAAAGGGTTATCTGACCGATACGACCATATCCAATATCGCTTTTCTTGATGGAGAACAATGGATAACACCGGCAAAACCTCTACTTGAAGGTACGATGAGGGCCAAGCTGATCGATGAGGGCTTTCTCCATCCAAAGCAGATCACCAAAGAAGACCTCAAAAACTACTCACAAGTAGCTTTAATGAATGCTATGATAGGATTTAAAATTCTAAATATCGAACCATACAAAATCTCATAAAGGGTACAATCATGACAATTAACCTTTTACAAACGCCTGAATATCGTACACTTATGCAGTCTCACATCTATCAAACCATTCAATACTTATTTGACAAAAATCAGGAATTTGCATTGGCATGTGAAGTGAAATACATTACGTTTACACCCGAACTTCCTGCGGATATCAAAGGGTCATTTGACGATACGGTTCTGTTTATATTGAGTGGTTTTACTTTTGAAAGTGCGCAACTCAATGAGGAGTATTTCTCTTTTGAAGCAGGGTTTGGAAGTGATAACTTTGGGTCAACGGTATCCTTACCTCTACTGGCGATCAAACAGCTCTTTGTAGGGGATAACCCTATCGTCATTAATTTTGCGAATCCGGTGATAGAGAGTGAAAAGAAAAAAGAAGCAAGTGCCTCCAAAAAATCTTCAATGGAAGCACTTTTAAAGAATCCTGAGAATAAGAAACTTCTCAAGAAAAAAAAATAGATTTGCTCTTAGCAGCGACCTGCTAAGATATAATTCACGACATTATCTACATAAGCATTGTGTTTATTCTCTTTAGAATACACAATAAAGAATTTACGGGACATGGTATACCCTCTAAGTCTTGCTTCAAAAAGCTCTCCATTGGCCACTTCATCCATGATCGCATATTTCGATATGATAGATACTACTGGCTTCTCTGGATTTTTCTCGCTTTTCTTGATCGTTTGAAGTACAGTAGCAGAGTTGTTTACTTCGCTGAGTACGTTAAAGCTTTTACATGAAACACCTAACTCTTCAAACACTTCAGACACAACGCGTCTTGTATGAGAACCCTCATCACGACAGATCCAATCAAAGTCATAAAGCTCTTCTGTTTTCAATGTTTTGTTGATAGGCACATTACTCACTACTACAAGTTCATCTTCCAACCACTCTCTGTAAATAAGGTCATTATCCATAACAGGTGATTCGATCAGACCTACGTCTAATTTTCTATCTTTAAGTTTTTCGATGATGTTATCACTTTGGTCTATATCTAAACTTACACTGTTGTTGATCGCTTCACCGATCGTATTAAGACATTGGCCAGGGATGATATATGCCCCTATCGTATAGGAAGCACCCAGTCTGAAAGTGATCTCTTTGTTGATGATCTTCAGTACATCCTGTTCTGCAGAGAGTATCTCTTTTTCAAGTCTTGTGGCTATCTTGTAGAGCTCTTCACCCTCATTGGTAAGTTTGATACCGTTCTTTTTACGTTCGATCACTTTACAGCCAAGATATTTTTCAATAAATTTGATCTGCTGTGTTACAGCAGGCTGTGAGATCCCTAACTTTGCAGAAGCCTTAGAAAAACTTCTTTCACGTGCTACAGTTAAAAATGTTTCCAACTTTACAAAATCTTTTAACATTAAAGTATATCCTTCATTCTAAATTAAATTTTTAAATAAATAAATTAATAAAGTTATTATATCTTATTATACTTAATACAACATAAGTTGTTCTTATTAGAATGATTTTTATTTTATATTAAAGTCTAAATTTTCCCTTTATGGCACTTCTAATCAATTAAAAGGTATAATTAATACTATATAGGAGCACAATCATTTTCATGGAAACAATTTTAAATGCATTAAACCCATCACAGCGTGAAGCGGTTGAACATATTGACGGACCGATGCTTATCCTTGCAGGAGCAGGCAGTGGAAAGACCAAAACACTGACGACCAGACTGGCTTACCTTGTAGGCGAAGTAGGTATTGATCCTGCAAACACTTTAACACTTACTTTTACCAATAAAGCTGCTGCAGAAATGCGTGAACGTGCCCTTAAATTGATGCCGGAAAAAGTCTCTTATCCTCCACTGTTATGTACCTTTCATAAATTCGGCTTGCTCTTTTTAAAATTCCATATCGAAAAGCTGGGTAGAAGCAATGCCTTTGTGATCATAGACAGTGACGATAAAAAACGTCTTTTACGTTCCATAGCCAAAGAGTTGAAAGTAGATCTCAACATCTCATTTATCGCTTCTGAGATCTCAAAATATAAAAACTCACTTCTCTCACCTGAAGTGGTTCTTGAAAAAGCTGAACTACCTGACTACAAACAAATAGCCAATATCTATGTCAAGTACCAAGAGAATATCGAAGAGAACAACCTTGTAGACTTTGATGATCTTCTCATGCTCACCTATAAGATACTCAGTGAAAATGATGCACTCAGAAAAGAGACAAGCCAGCGGTACCAGTACATCATGGTAGATGAATACCAGGATACCAATGAACTGCAGTTCCAACTGCTTGAACTGCTCTCTTCTGAGCATAACAATCTCTGCGTGGTAGGAGATGATGATCAGAGTATTTACGGATGGAGAGGTGCGAACATTCGTAATATCCTGGAGTTCGCCAATAACTTTGAAACATGTAAAACAGTCAAACTTGAAACGAATTACCGTTCCACTGAACCCATCCTCAACGCTGCCAATACACTCATCGAGCATAATTCTACACGTCTGGGTAAAAAACTCACTTCACATAAAGGGGCGGGACAAGAGGTGAAACTCCTTCACTCGCTCGACGAGTCTATGGAAGCGAAAGCCATCGCACATGAGGTACAAAAACTCCTGGATGAAGGGGTAGATCCAAACGAAATAGCCGTACTCTACCGTATCAATGCACTCTCTCGTTCACTTGAAGAAGGTTTTACAAAAGCCGGTTTAGGTTTCAAACTCATCGGGGGTATGCGCTTTTATGAACGTGCAGAGATCAAAGACCTTATCTCTTACTTAAGAGTACTCTCCAATCCACATGATGATTTTTCTCTCATACGTATTATCAATAAACCTAAAAGGGGTATCGGTAAAGCATCCATAGAAAAGTTACAGAAGGCTGCTTTTGATGCCAAAATATCACTGTTTGAATATATCAAAAAGTCGGTACACGGAGAATTCCCTGCGGTCCTCAGTAAAAAAATCACCACAGCATTGGAAAAACTTGTCGAAGATATCACACTCTTACAAGAAGCATTGGAAAATGAGCTGGGTAACTTCATTACACTTTTTGAAGAACGTATCAAGCTCAAAGACCATTATGCCGGTATGGTGGACGGTTTTGACCGTATCTTGAACATCGATGAGTTTTACGGCTACTTCAGAGATGCAGTGCTTAAAAACCCTGACCTTACACTTGATGAGTTCCTGAATGACATTTCACTACAAAGTGACCAAGACCAGGTGGAAGAGGATACCATTACCATTATGAGTATCCATGCAGCCAAAGGGCTGGAGTTTGAACACCTTTTTGTCATCGGGCTGGAAGAAGAGTTCTTCCCTCTACTAGGTGAAGGTTCCAACATGGAAGAGGAACGCCGTCTGGGCTACGTAGCGATCACCAGAGCAAAGTCGGATCTTACCCTCTGTTATGTCGACAGCCGTTTTTACAAAGGCCGGCGTAAAATGATAGACAAGAGCCGTTTTTTGGGTGAAGCTGGGCTCATTCAAGATACAAGCCTCAAGATCACTAAAAGTTCCGCTTTCAAAAAAGGTGACCTGGTCAAACATAAGATCTTTGGGATAGGACGTGTCCAAGCTGCCAACAAATCGGGGAAAGAGTATAAACTGCTTATCAACTTCGGTGGGAACAAAAAAGAGATACTCAGTTCATTCGTCCAGTCGATATAAAGAAGATCCGTGAATAGATTATTTGTAGTCAATAAACCTATATTTCGTTCTTCGAATGGATATATGGGCTATGTCAAACGCAAATACGGAACAAAAAAAGTGGGGTTTTCCGGTACGCTTGACCCCTTTGCGACAGGATGTCTCATTGTTGCTACAGGACAATATACCAAACTCTTCCAATACCTCAATAAAACGCCTAAAAGCTACAAGGCTACCCTATGGCTGGGGGCAAACTCCCCAAGTCTTGATATAGAGAAGATAGATAGCATTAAAGAGGTATCTCCTTTCACACAACAGCAAATAGAAGAGGTACTGCATTCGCTCAAAGGTGAACTAACTTATTATCCGCCAAAATTCTGTGCCAAGAAGATCAACGGTAAACGTGCCTATGAACTTGCACGTGAAGGTGAGGAGGTAGCACTCAAGACCATTACATCTACGATCTACGACATCAAACTGATTAACTACAACCATCCTTTTGTACACTTCGAGGCCACAGTGAGTGAAGGGACCTATATACGCAGTCTTGGTGCCCTTGTTGCAAATAAACTTGGGATAGACGGTACGCTCTCTAGTCTGCATCGCATCCATGAAGGGGCATTCTACTATGACGATGAAAAAGCCCTGGACCCCTTTACACATTTGGCCATTCCTTCCAATGTCTACAGAGGTGATGAAGCGCATCTTGAACTGGGGAAAAAACTCTCACGAGAGTCTTTTGAAACAAAAGAAGATGGTCTCTACCTCATCGAAACTTCGAACTTTTTTTCCATTATCGAGATCCTGGGTGAAGAGGTCAAATACAGATTTAACCGTATCCCTAAATTTGAAGTGTCTTGATCCTTAAGGTTTTACTACCGATCTTTTTTATAGTATAATGCCCATCTAATTTCTATAAAAAAGGTTTCGTGATATGGGTGGTTTTGAAGGCGGTGATGAAGGTGGATACTGGGATATCGATACGCTTCCCGCATCAACGAATCATGTAAATACATCTAAGCCCGATAGAAGACAATCGACTATAGAAAAAACTGATGCAGGATACAGTATCAAAGCCCATGCCAAAGTCAATATCTTTTTAAAGATCACTGGACATGAAAACGGCTATCATACCCTGCTCTCCCGCTTCATGTACGTAGAGGATCTCTATGATACCATTACCTTTGTACCCTGTGAATGTGACACTTTTACCATAGAAGGGTGCGAGGGTGTACCACTCGAAACCAATACTATCTACAAAGCCTATAAAGCACTGAATGACCATACGGGTGACCTTGAGATACTCGATTTCTTTTACAAACATAAGGTCGTTGTCACCAAACGTATCCCAAGTCAGGCAGGCTTAGGTGGGGGCAGTTCGGATGCTGCGGCCTTCATGCGTTTGGTGAAAGAGGTTTGTAATCTCCTGATCAGTACTGAAGAACTGGCAAAACTGGGAAGTACGATTGGTGCAGACCTCCCCTTTTTCATCTATAACTATACTTCGGCAAATGTCAGCGGTTTCGGGGAGATTGTTGAGCCTTTTGATGAAGATCCCCTTTCTTTGGAACTCTATACACCCCAGATAGGCTGCGATACGACATTGGTCTATAAAACCTTTAAAGAACACCTTTTGAATGGCATTTCACTTGCATCTTTTATTGGGTGGGATCAACTGGACTCAAAAACATTGCTCGAACGCATTGCGGATCCTATCATGTTAAATGATCTTTACAAGGCTGCACTCATTGCCTATCCTGAACTAAAGAACGAAGCGAAAGAGGGATGGTTCTTTTCGGGCAGTGGAAGTACATTTTTTCGTCTCCGCTAAAAATAGACGAAATTTCTAACCCTCTTTTGCTTTCTTCTTTCGCATCAGCAGATACAAGGCTTCCACTTTGTCTCTTGCCCAGGGTGTTTTTCTCAAGAATTTTAAAGAGGAGTTGATACTGGGATCATACTTGAAACATCGTATGTTCACAAACTCTCCCAGTAGTTCCCAACCGTACTCTTCTTGTAATTCTTCCAGTATCTGCTTGAGTTTGATACCGTGCAAAGGATTGTTTTTATGTGCATCACTCATACTTCTGTTTATCCTTTACATTTCTTTCATCATCATTGAATCTTCACCTGTTTTCATACCAAAATGGTCCATAGAGAACTTTACTCTCTGTGCCACATCCAAATTGGCTTGTTGCGTGTCAATGACATCATAGCGTTTTACTGCACCCATTCTATTGGCAATTTGTATGGCCAATCCGGGACGGGCATTAAGCTCCAAGATCAAAGGGCCTAAATTTTTGTCCAGTACGATATCTACACCCAGGTATCCCAAATGGGTCACTTCATAACACGATGCTGCCAAGGTCAGTATCTTTTCCCAATGCGGTATTTCAAGCTCAGAGAAATCATACCCTGTATCAGGATGGTGTGTAACCGGAGAGCCATGCTGTACAGCATAGAGTGCCTTGCCGGTTGCGATATTAAGTCCTACACCCACTGCACCTTGATGTAGGTTGGCCTTACCGTCACTCTCCCTGGTTGAACACCGCAACATTGCCATAGCAGGGTATCCCCTATAGGTGATCACCCTGATATCCGGCACACCCTCATAACTATAGCGATCAAAAATAGGGTCAAACTCTACCAGTGTTTCAAGCATAGCAACATCGGGTTTCCCCCCGAGTGAATAGAGACCACTGAGAATATTTGAGATATCCCGTTGAATATCCCTTAGTTCCAATCTCTGTCCGTTTGCTTTGATGAATTCATCACCTTCACGCTTGACGATGACCAAAATACCTTTTCCTCCGCTTCCCTGAGAAGGCTTAAGCACAAACCCGTCAATTCCCTCCAATATCTCTTTCAAATATCGAAGTTGGGACTGACGTTCAATGGTTTTGATCAACTTCGGTACTGCAATACCCGCACTTTGTGCAATGATCTTGGTTTTCAGTTTATTATCCACTAAAGGGTAATATTTACGATCGTTATGTGCTCCGATATAATGTATATTTCGTTTGTTCATCCCCAATATACCCAATTTTTTAAGCTTAAAAGGATTGGCAAACATCGATTACTCCACCATCGATCTAAAGCGAATGAGTTCACTCAAACGATAGCCACTGTAACGTCCGATCATAATGATCACAGCCAATACAACTAAAAGAAGTTCGGGGAAATTGAAAGCCATATGTGAAACAAAAGGATCGCTCATGACAAAATACGCACACACAGCCACGATCAATGAACCTCCCCCTTGTATGAAGACTTCTTTTGCACCCTCTTCCTCCCATAATATCGACATTCTTTCAATCGTCCATGCCAAAATGATCATAGGGAAGAATGTGACCGTAAGCACTTCTTTGATCCCCAGTTTAAAACTTAAGATACTCATAAAGGACATAATAAGGATTACTACGATCATCACTGCAGAGATCCTTGCGACCAGTAACAGGTTCAGACTGCTTAAATAAGAACGAATGATCAGTCCCATCCCTACGATCATAATAAACATGACAAGCCCGGCAGAAAGTGTCGTCTCCATAAAGGCCAATGCGATCAACACAGGCATAAAGGTTCCTGATGTTCTCAACCCTATCATGATCCTTAACAATACCACTACCAATGCGCCAAACGGTACCAATAATATATGCCTATAGGTATTCTGTTCAGATATAGGCAAGGTAAAAAGTGAAAAGTCCAAGATCGCCGCCTTTTTGACCAATTCTTTTTTGTCAAGAAGGTATTGTACGGGAACCTGACGTTCATTCAATGAAAAACTGATGTTGGATTTTTTTGCTCCTGTGACCTCAATCAGAGAATTATTGCCTTGCTGCCAAACAAAAAAGTTCTTATCACGGACCACTTTGCCTTTGTTCAGATCATACAGTTGCCAATCTTTTCCATCATAGACATCCAGCATAGGTGTCAATGCAATATTACGCCGTGCACTTTCCAGATAAAGTCCATGGATCTTACGTACCGATATTTTTCTGTATCTTAAAAGACGGTAGAGCAGATCGATTTTGCTTTCTCCTGCTTGTGCAAGCAGTATCTTCACCGCCTGTGAAGGCTCTTTTGCACTAAAATCCTTGATCAGCTGTGCTGTAAATGAATGTGTATCTGCCGATCTGGAACGTACATCATGTAAAAGATTTTTTGCCGTATCCTGTAACATATTTGGAAGATCACTAAGCGTCTCAGTTTCTTGTTCAGACGGTGCGATAGGCGGTTTAGGCTTATGTTCTCCCGGTTCTATTAAAACTTCAAGAGAGTAGTAAAGCATCTGCGGTCCTACCACATTACGCTTGCTCCATTCAGCCCTTTTTCCGTTGACTGTTTCTCCCTCGGCATAGCCAAAACCGGAGGATGCAACATCTTCTGAGAGTATCTGTATCCCCTCCTGAGGTTCTGGAAGTGCCATAGAGACCAAGACTGATTTCTTTTGTCCTACAAATGAGATCTCTGCACCTATAGTATAGACAGAACGTTTTTCGTGAGGCAAAAATGGTATGCCAAGTACACCGACCTTATACCAGACGATAAAAAATCCTGTAAATGCCAAAGTGAAAGTGATCAACAGTACTTGAAATCTTCTAGACATGTATTTTCCTTCTTATTTGGGTAAAGACATAGGTTTAAATTGATATTTTTTTGCAACATCAACCATAAAAAAATCGCGTAAGAAATTACGTCCTATAAGGACAGGGTATTTATACTCATCTCTATCATTCAAGTTCACAGAGATGAGCTGGGATACATCACCAAGTATAATACGCATCTTGACAACATAACGATCTTGTGACTCTGCCCCATGACGCTTGATCTGTACTGTTTTGATGACTTTTCTTTCGATCGTGTACTCTTTTTCCCCCGACACACAGACAAACCGTACCCACTGTTTTCCATCACGTTCAAAAGGTGTGATGTTACGTGCATCGATAGATGTTGTTTTTGCACCTGTGTCAATACGTGCTTTGAGTACCAGGTTTGGAGGTACCAGTCGAACATACTCCAATGCTCCGATAATGATTTTAGAGTCTGGTTTTTCGGTATTGAGATTGACATAAGTACTCTTTTCTTCTACTGCAATTGCTGTATCCTCTTGTGCTTCAATAAAAGATACACTACTAAACAAAAATAAAAATAGTACAGTGTAATACCATCTTCTTGGTAAAATCATTCTATGCTCCACATATGAAATATTCATATCATTATACCATAGAAGAAGCTACAATGGTGATATTTTCATATGAGTAAAAGTGCCCACGACCACCTTATAATCCATGGGTATATACAGACCCTAATAAACAATCTTCTCCCAGTCAAATGCGTTGAATAGTTTCTGCCAAGTATCATCCAGTGAGGCATTGATGACTAATTTTTCTTGATGTATGGGATGGATAAAAGAGATCCTGTATGCATGCAACAGAAGCCTATGACATGTATATTTTTCACGAAAAAGTGTATTGTGCTCTCCTCTCCCATGTTTTGTATCTCCGATAATAGGGTGAAAGATATGTTTCATATGGCGTCGGAGCTGGTGTTTTCTTCCCGTTTTGGGAAGAAGTTTTACCAAAGAGTAACGGGCAACAGGGTAACGGCTTACAGCAAAAGGCAACTCTATTGTAGCCAAACGTTCATACGCTGTTTTCGCCTCCTGTGTCTCTTTAGTGATCCCCTGTTTCTTCTGCGCTTTGGTATCTAACATTTGTTTGAGCGGATAATCTATCAGTGATGTCTCTTCGGTAAAACCGCGTACGACAGCCAAGTACTCTTTATCTACCTGAGAGGCGCGAAAAAGCAGGGACATCGTCTGGGCTATTTGAGGGTCCAGTGCAAAAAGCAATACCCCCGAGGTCGGTTTATCCAAACGATGGACAGGATAGACATACTGCCCTATCTGGTCACGCACCAGTTGCAGTGCGAACTGCGTTTCATGTTTGTCTATGGGTGACTTGTGTACAAGCAGACCCGATGGTTTATTGATCGCAACCAAATATTCATCTTGATAGAGTATTTCCAAGGGGTGTGTTTCTACATTATCCATAGTGAATTATATGATATAATTCTACAAAGTATAGATAGAACCCTCTACACAAAGGACCGATTTGGCTATCAACATCATCGCACAAAACAAAAAAGCCCGGCACGATTATGAGATACTTGAGAAGTTTGAAGCTGGCATTGTACTCTCAGGTGCTGAAGTCAAAGCACTGCGTGCCAAACGTGCGAACCTTGCAGATGCTTTTTGCCGATTCATCCAGGGTGAACTGCATCTTATGAATGCCCACATCGCCCACCTTGAAACAGCAAGCAAATATTTTACCCCGGATACACGTGCACCACGAAAACTGCTTTTACATAAAAAAGAGTTGGAAAAACTCTATGTCAAAGTACATAAAGACGGCCTGACCATCGTACCGCTTATGATCTATTTCAATGAACGTAACATTGCCAAAGTGAGCATCGCGATAGCCAAAGGTAAAAAACTGCATGACAAACGTGCCGACATGAAAGAAAAAACACTCAAACGTGAAGCCCAGCAGGCGATGAAAAACAGGAGTTACTGACCCCGGTATGAAAACCCTGACAGAACTATTGGCCGGATTTCAGAGTGTGGTCCTGGGAACACTGGGCAGCAATGGCTACCCTTTCTCCTCTTATGCACCTTTTTACTATGATGGGGAGGAGGTCTATATCTTCATATCAAACCTTGCCACACATGCAAAAAATATACAGTCCACACCCCGGGCTTCTGCACTCTTTGTCGAAGATGAGAGCAAGAGTGAAAATATCTTTGCAAGAAAACGTATCTCGCTGCAGTGCGATGTCACATCTGTTTCCAGGGAGGATGAAAGATTTAACACGATTATGGAAAATTTTAAAGATAAATTCGATGCCCCTATCGTCACCATGCTGATGGGAATGAAAGACTTTAACCTTTATGCCCTTAAGCCCATTTACGGAGAAGCAACCTTTGGCTTCGGGGAAGCCTATCATATAGGTGGAGAGAAGATGAATACACTTGTGATACGAAGAGGGGACAAAGGTCACAAATAGTTACCTCTTTTTCTTTTTTCGTCCTTGCAGAATGATCTCACGAGCAGAAAGATAACTTTTCTTCTTCTTTTGCACTCTTTTTTGGCGTGTATCCAAAAGTTTGGTATGCAAATTTGGATGAAGTGTCCTATTTTGTTTTATCTTGCACCAGACTGATATCTGTTCTACACTTATAAAATGATCTATATACTCTTGTATCTTTTTCACCAACCATTTTAAAAAACCTTTGACAGGTATATGAAATACCTTTTCTATAGTATGCTCCAGCCAACCAAATAAAAATATAAAAAATGTATAGACTCTGCGTACCCCCTTGGCTAAAAATGGTACCTTTTCCATCCAAGCGAGCAGCCACGAGAATAGTATGACTTCAACAATGGGAGCAAGCCAGCTTCCCCATAAGTAATCTGTAAAAAAATAGGTAATGGCTGTACCAACTTTTAAAGATAATGCCAGTAAAAAGCTCCATACTTTGGCTAAAAAGACTTTTAGTGCCAGCATTACACCCATGGACTTGGCTATGAAACCCAAAGATCCAAGAAAAGCAAAAATAGTTATCATTTTTTTCACTAAAGGAAAGTTCTGAAAATTCTTTTTTGCATGTCTCACAAACCTATTGATATCATCAGAAATATGATCCCAAAAATGTGTTTTGACATTACCCATGATCACTTTTTCCACCACATAGCGTTTACCTAATCCAGTAGCTGAGAGTATGGCAAGTTTCTTAAGAAAAAGTTTCAGAATGAATTTTCCCTTTACAAGAAAAAATGCAGCCAACAACGCAATAAAATTTTTCTTTACAAATAATACGATCCTCAAAAATAACGCTATAAGAAAGGTACGACTCTCCTCCATGCCTAATAATACAATGACAGTGACAATAGTTAAGGGGATCACCCATAAAAGAAGCCGTTTTTGCATCTTCGAACTATTTTCTCAATAACGCTTTAAGTGTTTTGTAAAGCTGTTTTATCTTCTCTATAAAAAGGCTTTTACCTGAAAAATATTTTTCTTTGAATGCTTTTATACGCATCTTGATCTGTAGCAAATATGCCATGGTTTTCTGATGCATTTCACTAGACTTTATCCAGTCGATCACTTTCATGATCCACTCATACACCCATTTAAACCATCCAAACTGCATAAGCTTATCTTCTGTGATCCTAAAGAGCCAAAAGGTAAATGCTGCAATAGGGATCTTGGAGATATATAGCACCAATCCCAAAAGCATCTGTCCACTCACAAATAACATTCCTGCATAAATACCAAATGCTTCCACTATGGCAAATAAGAGTATAAAAATAACAAGGATCATGGAAGGGTTTAAGTGTTCCAATTTCACTTCTATCCGCTGAAGTATTTTAAGCGCGTGGATCGCTTCATAGATAGGCTTTGCAATCCCCTCCCAGATCAACTCTTCAAAGATAATATATGTAACGACAAGTAAGAGCTGTAAAAGTAAAATAAGTTTGTGTTGTATGGCTGATAACATTATGGGATATCCCTCAATAAATTTTAAAATATTATAGCGATTAAAGATGATTTTTGTATTTGTATAAGAAAGTTTGGATTTATTTTTAATTGATTGTAGATTTGTAGGTTGTGATGAAGGAGCTTACGTCAGTAAGTGACTGAGTCAGCCCCTGCAAAGATGCAATGAAGCAGAAAGAAAGATTACTTTCTTCTAAGCTCTTTAATTCTTGCTGCTTTACCTTTAAGCTCTCTAAGATAGAACAACTTAGCTCTTCTAACTCTACCTCTTCTAAGTACTTCGATACTCTCGATAGAGTCTGAGTAAATTGGGAAGATTCTCTCAACACCCACAGAGTTCGCACCCATTTTTCTTACGTTGAACGTTCTACCAGTTCCTTGACCTCTGATCGCGATACAAAGACCTTCGTAGTTCTGTACTCTTGTCTTTTCACCTTCCTTAATTCTTACAGCTACTCTTACTGTATCACCTGCTCTGAATTCTGGAATATTTTTGTTTTCAACTTGTGCTTGCTCGAAGCTTTCAATGTATTTATTTCTCATGTGTTATACCTTTTTTGTATAAGTCTGGCCTAAAATACTTTGTTTTACACAAAGCAAGCCCTCTTTTTAAGTCCGTGATTTTACTATGATTACCCTTTAGGAATTCTGAAACTACTTCATTGTTTTCATAATTCTTGGGTTTCGTAAAAGAAGGCGCTTCCAAAAGTGATGCTTCAAAACTCTCTACACTTAAAGAGTCACTGTTACCTAATACACCTTCAACATTACGACTCACCGCATCACAAACCACCATACTTGCTAGTTCTCCGCCTGTCAGGATAAAGTCTCCTATGGAAAAGAGTTCATCTGCCTGCACTTCTATCACACGTTCATCGATGCCTTCATAACGTCCGCTCACCAGTACCACATGCTCTTTCTTTGCTAAACGCCTTGCATCGTTTTGTGTAAAAGGTTTTGCCACCGGGGAGACAAACACTACATGTGCTTTTGGGGATACCTCTTTGATCTTATTAAGCGTATCCATCAAGGGTTGAGGTGTCATAAGCATACCTGCACCTCCACCTATCATGGGTGCATCGACGCGTTTATGTTTATCTGTGGTGAAATCACGCGGATTGTAAAAATCGATAGAGATCTTTTCATCCTCAATAGCACGCTTCAAGATGCTTTCAGAGAAATACCCTTTGATAAGCTCCGGGAAAAGTGTGACAAAAGAGAAATGCATCGTGTCAACTCGCCTCTAAAATGTCTTTGGCATCTTTCGTATAGACGATCTTCTCTTCTGTATCGACTTTAATAATGTAACGTTCTATGTACGGAAGTAAGAAGTGTTTAGATAACCCTGCTTCCACCAAAACAGTATCCGTTTTTACAGAAAGGTAGTCTGTCTCAGCCATACGTTGGATATCCTCTACCACACCCAACACTTCATCATCCTGTTTGACGCTGCATCCGATCACATCAAACCAAAAGTATTGACCTTCATCCAGTTCACAATTCTCTTTCGTTTGTGCTTCATTAGTATAGAGTTTTGCATTGGTCAGTTTTTTGGCAGAATCCACACTTTCGTATCCTCTGAAACGGATCGTACCGCGTTTGTGATTGATATCAGAAATCGTAAGCTCTCCACGATCACTTTTATAGGTCTGGCCTACTTTAAATTGTTCTGGAAAATCTGTATGAAGATGAAATTTAAGGTCACCCCAAAGTCCGATGGTCCGCCCTATTTGAGCGATAAAAAAGTTGTCATTGGACATGGATTGTTACTTTGAAGCTTTAACATTTACGCGGTAGTTTTTACCGCCTTTTGCTTTACAGCCGGAGATGACTGTCTTAATAGCATTGATCATTCTTCCCTCTTTACCGATAAGTTTACCTATATCTTCACTGTTCGCAAAGATAGTGATCTCATCGAAACCCTCATCAACCTCTGATATCTCTATAGAGATATCTTCAGGGTTGTTTACCAAAAGCTTGGTATATGAGAGCAGGAAATCTTTAACCATTCAGACTATTTTTTACCTGCTAGTCTTTTTACTGTTGGGCTCATTTGTGCACCAACACTTAACCAGTAGTTCAATCTCTCTTCGTCAAGTGTAAGATCTTTGTTTACACTTACCGGGTTATAGTGACCGATTGATTCGATCCAACCACCGTCTCTTCTTTTTCTGCTGTCTGTTACTACGATTCTGTAAAATGGCTTTTTCTTTCTACCCATTCTTGTCATTCTGATCACTGTCATTTTGTATCCTTTGTTTTTTTCATTTGTTGTAATGCCTATCTCGAGGAAAAGGTATGCATTCTCGTTACAAGTACTGACAACTGTTTTTTAATGACTAAAACACTCATCAACACTTCGTAAATTCTTTTTGGAACGCGATTCTACCATAAAAATTATAAATATTTTATTAAACGTTATGGTATGCTCACGTATAAAGGTAGGCATTGTAGTTGATTCATACAGAAGCCTAGTATACCTTAGCGTGGGCCACCTGGGAAACCGCCGCCCTGCATTTTTGCCATCATGTCCTGCATCTGCTTCATGCCACCTTTCCCGGATAACTTTTTCGCCATCTTTGCTGCATTTTTAAACTGCTTCAGTACACGGTTCACCTGTACCTGATCAAGTCCGGCACCTGCTGCCAAACGTCTCTTACGCGTATTGGTAAGAAGATCCGGATCTTCTCTCTCTTTAGGTGTCATAGAAGAGACCATTGCTTTGATCATTTTGATCTCATCAGAGTTCTCCAGGTCCATATCACCTATCTGTTTTGCCATATTCCCCATACCAGGGATCATTCCCATAATGGACTTCATGCTTCCAAGCTTTTTCATCTGTTCCATTTGTGCGAGGAAATCATTGAAATTGAACTGACCTTTTTTGATCTTCTGTGTGAATCTTTTTGCCTCTTTAGGGTCGATGGCAGCTGCTGCTTTTTCTGCCAATGATTCCACATCTCCTGCACCCATCAGACGGCTTACGATCCTGTCTGAAATGAACTGCTCAAGATCCGGCATCTTTTCACCTGCACCGATGAAACGAAGCGGAACACCTACCTGCTCTGTAAGCCCAAGTGCAACACCACCTTTAGAGTCACCATCAAACTTGGAAAGTACCACACCGGTGATCCCTATCTTCTCTTTAAACGTTTGTGCTGTTCTGACCGCATCCTGACCTGTCATCGCATCAGCCACATAGAAAAGTTCATCTGGTTCTGCTACCTTCTTCACCTCTGCCAGCTCATCCATCAGCTCTTCATCGATAGCCAAACGTCCCGCGGTATCTATAAGCACCACATCATAAAGCTCTTTCTCTGCCTTTGCAAGACCCTGTTTAACGATCTCGACAGGTGTGGCATTCTCATCCGCTACCAATTCTACTTCGATCTGTGAAGTGATCTGTCTGAGTTGTTCAACCGCTGCAAGTCTCTGAAGGTCGGCTGCAATGACCATCACCTTTTTCTTTTTCTGTTCTTTAAGGAAATAGGCCAATTTACCCGTCGTCGTTGTTTTACCAGACCCTTGTAGACCTATCATCAGAACCACAGTTGGCGGTTTAGAAGCAAAAGTGAAACCTTTAGGTGCACCCTCTATCGTTAAAATATCGGTAAGTTTAGTTTGCAGTGCTTTGAGGAAGTTGTCTTTACCTACACCGTTTTGCTTGGTCTCAAGCTCTACGCTCGAAATGAGCTCTTTCACTACTTTATGGTGAACATCTGCTTTTAACAGTGATTTCTTAAGTTCAGCAGTAGCTTTTTTAAGTGCTTTTTCATCATCATGAAAACGAATTTTGCCTATGGCATTTTTAAAACTGTCGGTTAAAGTATCAAACATTTCTTACCTTATTTTTTCTCTTTTTTCTCTATATAATGTTGCGATTTTATCGAAGATTTACTTATATCTCGCGATGTCTTTGGGCTCTGCAGCATTGAACTCATAGTCCAGTAATTTCATTTTAGCAGAGTGTAAAAGGATACGTTTTGATTGCGTACGGCTCCCATACTGCTCATCCCCTACAATAGGATGTCCTATATGTGCAAGATGTACACGGATCTGGTGTGTTCTTCCCGTCGTGATCTCTATATGGACTTTGGATTTTTTACCCTGGATCTCTTCGGGTTTGACCACAGTATGTGCTTTTTTACCGCGTACCGGGTCTATCATAGAGAAGGCTTTCCCTTTTTTTACCGTAAAGATAGGTTCGTCTATCTCCACCTTTTCATACAGTACACCCTCGACCCATGCCACATAATGTTTTTCCACTTTACGGTTCTTGAACTCTTTAATGGCACGTTCTATGAATTCCCTGTTCTTTCCTAAGAGCAGTACACCCGATGTATCTCTGTCAAGTCTGTGAAGAAGTTCCGCACCTGCTATGGAATCCTGGATCTCATAGCTGTCCACCTGTGCCGGTTTGTTCACGGCAATGATATCTTCATCTTCGTAGAGTATCTCTATATCCTCAGGATACTCTATACGGAAGACCGTATCTGTGCGTATCTCCGCTCTGGCGATCTTTACTTTTTTATCTTCCACATAGACCAGTCCTCTGTCTATCAGTTCTTTTGCTTTGTTGTTTGAAATACCCTTTGCCATTGCAAGGACTTTATATGCTTTATCTGTAGCCATTTTCTTCTATCCAATCTTTAAATTTATCATTCAGTGGGAATGCCACTATTTTTATCTTGCTATGTTGCCCTGTTTTAAAAAGTATATCACTTTTTGAAACTTTAAAACTTTTTGCAAGAAATTTTACTAACTCTTTGTTTGCTGCACCTTCTACTGCTGGTGCTTTGATCCGTATCTTGATGGCATCATTATCGTACACTTCACAAAATTCGTTCTTACTGGCATTGGGTTGTGCCTTGATCCGTAAACTGACGGTGTCATCTTCTATATTATAAAACACGCTCTAAGCTCTCAGTGATACGTGTGATGTCACTCTTGCTTTTTATCTTGGTGGGTTTAAGCAATCCATGCTGCAGCAATCTTCTTGAAAGATTGGATGCCTCTACAACTGCGATACCCTCAATGGCATCAAAAATATCTTTTTGGTTGAAGTAGTGTTCTCCTGAGATGATCTTACAACCAAACTGTGCTGCCTCTGCCGCATTATGCCCGCCTATAGGTTCAAATGCCCCGCCAAGTATCACAATGTCACTGACGGCATACAGATTGACCAGTTCTCCCAGAACATCGACTAAGATCATATCAGAGCCCAGCACTTCATTTTGGGAATAACGCTGTGCCGTGAACTGATACCTGTCAGCATACGCTTCCATCATTTTAGCCACTTTGTCAAAACGTTCCGGATGGCGCGGTACCAAAAGCATAACGGCTTCAGGATGTTCCTTTTTCAATGCGACAAAGGCATCCATGATCAGTGCCTCTTCCCCCTCATGTGTACTCGCCCCACAGACAACCAGACTGGAAGGTTTTTGGATTTCTTTGGTGACAGCAGGCAAATGTGCCAGCTTAATATTACCCGTAACCACTACATTCTTTGCGCCTAGAGACTCCAAACGCTCTTTATCTTTGGCTGTTTGTGCGTACACTTCATCGATGTGCTTAAAGATCTCTCTGTAGAGCCACCCTATCTTTTTGTACCTGGGGAAAGACCTGTCACTCATACGTGCATTGATCAGTAAGGTTTTAGCCCCTCTGCGCTGCGCCAGTGTAAAAAGAAGATACCAAAACTCCGCTTCCATCACTACCAATGCCTTTTGCGGTTTCAGCCAGCGAAAAAGCAGAGGTTCAAAAGGCAGATATCTGCTCTCTTGCGTATACTCCTCTATCACTTTAAAGCCCGTATGCGTGGTTGTACTCATACGCAGACTCTCTTGAGGTAGACTCTCCACTAAAGATCTGATGGCTTTTGCTTCTCCGAAACTGCAAGAGTGAAACCAGATACCGTCAGGTTTTAAAGGCTTGTTGTTCCGTAAGAAAAATCTTGCGGGCAGCGAATCTTTATACTTGGTTTTAAAAGAGAATAATGCTAAAAGAGGAAGGGCAAGTAGATAGAGGAAAAAAGAGAGAACACTATAGAGAAAAAAGAAAAGTTTCTCCATAGTACATCGCTTATGCTTCTTCCGTAACACTCTCTATATAGAGAATTCTACCACAGTGTGGACAATTACAGATCTCCTCTGCTTTGATCACTTCTGAATACGTTTTGTCATTGAGCTTCATATAACATCCGTAACATGCCTGTTTCTTCACAGGAACCACTGCGGTGTTCCCTGCCCAAATACGGATCTTCTCATAAAATGCAAGTACTTTCTGTTCAAGATCTCTACTGAGTTTTTCTCTCTCAACAAAAAGTTCACCCTTGTTTTTTTCGATCTCTGCTTTTTCTACAGACACCACTTCATTGACCGCTTCTGCTTCTGCAGCCAATGCTTCTACTTTTGCCTTCGCTTCTTCTACAAGCAATGCTGTCGTTTCATTGATCTTCTGGAGTCTTTCGATCTCTTCATTGGCAAAAGTCATCTTCTCTTTGGCGATATCTTCTTCCAAAGAGAGTGCTTTCATCTCTTTTTCTGTAGTGATATCTTTAGATTTTTTAGCATTTGAAGCCAATTGTTCATTCAGCATGGTAAGCTGCTCTTCAAATGTTTTTACTTTTGCATCATTTTCAACGATACTTGCATTGAGTGTATCAAGTTCTTCCTGTGCAGCATTGATCTTCTTTTCTACTTTTGCAACTTTTTTATTTGCTGCTTCAAGCTGCGGAGTATAACTGTCTATAGCCTTGTCAATTTTTGAAAGCTCGATGAGCTCTTTTAGATGTTTGTTCAATCTCTGTCCTTTTGGCGTTTAACGGTTCTCAATGATTATTTTGAGAGGTTTGTCCCATACTTTATATTGTTTCAATATGAAATGGGTTTTTTGAATTTGAAATTATAGCTAAAAGAGGTAAAACTTTCAACTCATCCAAAATGATCTCTGCAAAAAACTTTTCACTCTCATAGTGTCCGATGTCTACCATCATCAAATCTTCACTCATGGCTTTCATCGCATCATGATATTTTATATCTCCAGTCAAAAAACAGTCAGCTTCAACCTCATCCATAAGTGAAGCCCCTGCCCCTGTGGTCAAAGCGATAGAGCTTATCTTCTCTTTTTTCCCTATGACTTTGAGTGTAGGAAGGTTCAGTTTCTCTTTTAAAAGAGTTAAGAGTTCTTTATAGTGCCACTCACCCTTTGCCACACAGACAAATGGATCTTGTGACGCGACTTGAAATCCTAAGATCTTTTCAAACACATATCTGTTCAAATGTGTCTGGTCAAAATTGGTATGTAAAGCAATAAGAGAGTGCCTCTTCAGTATCATCTTTTCAATAAGGTTCGATGGGTACTTGGCAAAATCAAGCTGTGTCATTTTACTAAAGATCAGAGGGTGATGTACGACAAAAAGTGTATCGACCTCTGCACTTTCTATCATCTCTTCATCGATGTCCAGTGCTACCACTATCTGGGATACTTCTCTGGACATATCACCAACGATCAGTCCCGAGTTATCCCACTTTTCTTGAAGTTCAAAGGGACTGATCCTATCTAGATGGTTATATATCTCTTGCAGTTTCATGCTAAACTCTCTGGGATTGTACTCTTTTTGACTTCTCCATCACTTGCTCTGCAAGACCTTGTTTATAGGCGATGATCTCTTCTCTGGTCTCTTCACAGGCCGTTGAAACGATCTGCGCTGCAAGTATCCCTGCATTCTTGGCACCATTGAGTGCCACAGTAGCCACAGGTACTCCTCCAGGCATCTGCAGTATGGAGAGCACGGAATCCCATCCGTCAATGGAGTTGCTTGATTTTACAGGTACACCGATGACCGGTAATGGAGACATGGAAGCTATCATACCCGGCAGGTGTGCAGCACCCCCTGCTCCGGCAATGATGACTTGGATCCCACGTTTATGCGCATTGGCAGAAAACTCAAAAAGTTTTTCCGGTGTTCTATGTGCCGAGACGATGTCCAGCTCATAACCTACATTGAACTGCTCTAACATATTGGCAGCCTCTTGCATAACAGGAAGATCAGAATCTGATCCCATAACGATACTCACCACTACTTTTCCCATGATTTCACCTTTAGTATATTTTTTACTTGATCTGCTTTTTTGAATGCATGCTCAACACTGTCCGATAAGACAGTGACATGTCCCATCTTTCTTGAAGGTCTTGTACTTTTCTTACCATACAGATGGATCTTGACCCCATCTATTGCTAAACACTCACTAAAACCTTCATAATAGACCGGACCTTCATACCCTGCTTCGCCCAAAAGGTTCAACATCACTGAGGCACTGGTCAGTTTTGTACTTCCTAAAGGCAGATCAAGTATCGCACGGAGTAGCTGTTCTAGTTGGGAGGTTACCACACTGTCTATCGTATGGTGTCCACTGTTGTGTGGTCGTGGAGCCACTTCATTAATGAGTATCTGGCCTTGTTTGTCTATAAAGAACTCGATCGCCAACAGCCCGACCATATCCAACTTTTCGATAATATCTATGGCCAATGCCTCTGCAGTTTGTGCCTCTTCTTGCGTAATATTTGCAGGACAAAAGATCTCTTCAACCAGGTTTGTCTCATCGTTGAACGTCATCTCTACAGCAGGGAAACAACGTACTTCTCCTGCACTGTTTCTTGCAGCGATCACAGCAATTTCTTTATCGATATCCACTTTTTGCTCTATCACTGAAGTACCATCTAAAAGTGTTTTTTCACTACTATGGATGAGTGATACACCGCGTCCGTCATATCCGCCTTTTCGTAACTTTTGCACAAAAGGATAGGCAAGTTTTCCTGTTTGGAGAGCTTCAGTTATCTCCTCTTCATTTTCACAACAGATAAAAGAAGAGGTTGGCAGTGCATGCTTTGCATAGAACTCTTTTTGCAATCCTTTATCTTGAATGAGTGCCAAGATATCAGGGTCTGGAACGATTTTCAGTCCTTCAGATTTAAGCTTTTGCAATGCTTCAATATTGACATTTTCAAGTTCAAAAGTCAGGATATCTACACGCTTTCCAAATTCATAGACGGTGTCAAAGTCGTTAAAGTCACCTTTCACATAGACTGAAGCCACATTACGTGCGGAACATCCTTCATCCGGGTCAAGTACATAGGTGGAAATATCCCATTTGCTAGCCTCTTGAATCAGCATCTTGCCAAGCTGTCCGCCGGCAATGACCCCCATTTTTAAATTTGAAGTTACCAGTTTTTCGATCACTGCTTAGCCTCTCACACGTGCATTACGTTCTTGCTCTTGCACTTTATAAAGCTTTGCACACCCTATGGAGAGTTCTCTTACTTTTAAAATATAGTTCTGTCTCTGTGCCTGGGAGATCGCTTTTCTTGCATCGAGGACATTAAAAGCATGTGAAGCGATCATACATTGGTCATAGGCTGGCAAAGGCAAACCTGCCTCAAGGCATACTTCACACTCATTGGAAGCATCTTCAAAATGTTGGAACAGCTTCTCTACATTGGCGACTTCAAAGTGATACTTGGAAAATTCATACTCTGTCTCTTTATGGACATCACCATACGTGGTGACACTCTCTCCCATACGGTTCCACACCAGATCATACACGGAGTCCACCCCTTGCAGATACATAGCAAGTCTCTCTGTCCCATAGGTGATCTCTACTGCTACAGGGTCACAAGCGATACCACCGACCTGTTGGAAGTAGGTAAACTGTGTGACTTCCATACCATCAAGCCATACTTCCCAACCAAGACCCCAGGCACCCAAGGTCGGAGACTCCCAGTTGTCTTCTACAAAGCGGATATCATGCTCTTTCAGATTCAACCCCAGGTACTCCAAAGACTTCAAATAAAGCTCTTGAATATTGTCAGGGCTGGGCTTGATCAGTGCTTGAAACTGATAATAGGCACCAAGACGGTTTGGATTTTCCCCATAACGTCCATCTGTCGGACGGCGTGAAGGGGCCACATACGCAGCCGACCAAGGCTGCGAGTCCAGACTTCTCAGCAGTGTAGCAGGGTGGAATGTCCCTGCACCTGAAGGAATGTCATAGGGCTGTACGATATTGCACCCCTGATCTGCCCAGAATTGTTGTAATTTGAGGAGGAGTTCGCTAAATGTAATGGCGTTGTTGTTCATCTATATTTCTACCTAGTTTTAATTTTACAGTATCGTTTCAATCTCTGAAGAATCAAGTTCTACTTTTTTTGCTTTGCTGATGCGGTCTTCTTGGAGTTTCACTCTAAGTTCATCATCTTGCAGGGCCATGATCTGTATAGCCAGATACGCAGCATTGACCGCACCTGATTTACCTATGGCAAGTGTCCCTACCGGCATTCCTGCTGTCATCATCACTGTCGAAAGGAGTGCATCTTCACCCTTCAGAGCCCCACTTTCCATAGGTACACCAAGTACCGGCTTGCTTGTAGCTGCTGCTAATGCACCCGCAAGGTGTGCTGCCATCCCTGATGCTGCTATGTAGACCTGCGCACCTTTAGCTTCTGATTCTTTGACATACTGCATCGTTCTTTCAAGACTTCTGTGTGCTGAAGAGATGACAAGCTCATACGGTACACCGAATTTTTTCAGTGTCTCAGAACACTCGGACATCACACTGTAGTCACTTTTACTTTCCATTACGATCGATACAAATTTCATTTTATATCCTTACTTGTTGGTTTGACTGCTTGTTCCTGCTTCATAGGTGTTGAGCTCTCCGTTAAGCCCTTGTTCTCCAATGCTTCCGCGATCTCACGTCTTAATATAGTATACCCAGGCAATTTAGTAGGTAAAAGAATATTGTTCAAATCACCCGAGTGAATACACTCAAACTCCTTGCCTGATTCAGAGCGCATTTTTTTGAATGTCAGCCAGTACTTTCCGTCGATCTCTTCTATCTTGCCTATATCATTGTCTACCATCTCGACAGTCGCATCTAAAGGCAAAACGATCTCTACACTGTCACCTACACACGTCTTATCTTTACACTTCCATGTCAAACCATCTTCCAAGACAAGTCCCGCGACTTGGTGGGTACCATACTGTATAGAAAACTCGTTCGATTCTGTCTCCGTTCTATCAAAAGGCCGTGAAAGCAGATAAGCATCTGTAAACCCACGATTCTGTGTAGTGTTGAGTTCGGCTTGATAGCGTGCGGCATCAAAATCATTGGCATAAAAATCATCGATCGCATGACGATAGGCTTTGGTAACCACAGCTGCATAGTAAGGAGATTTCGTACGTCCTTCTATCTTCAGTGAGTCAATGACACCTGACTTGAGTATCTCATCGATATGTGATGCCATATTCATATCTTTGGCATTCATGATATAGGTACCGATCCCCTCTTCTTCATCCAGCCTGAATGTGGTTCCCGATTCCGGATTATGTGCATACACTTCATAAGGGAAACGGCAGTCATTGGCACAAGATCCACGGTTAGGCACACGCCCTGTCTGCAGTGAAGAGATAAGACAGCGTCCCGAGTAGGCAAAACACATCGAACCATGCACAAATATCTCCAATTCCAAGTCAGGTAGATGATGTTTAATGGCTTCACAATCTTTCAGACTGATTTCACGTGCGACAATGATACGCTTCACCCCAAGGTCATAATAGACCTCAGCATCCATAGCATTCATCACATTGGCCTGTGTAGAGAGGTGAATAGGAATGTCCGGTGCAATCCGATTTGCTATCTTTACCACACCAGGGCTAGAGACGATCAGTGCATCAGGTTTAAGCTCAGCGATCTTGGCAATGTGATTTTCATAGAGCTTCATTTGTGAATTAAAAGGAAACGAGTTCACCGTAGAGTAGACTTTTTTGCCACGGGCATGGGCATAGGCTATTCCTTCAGCATAGGATTCCATGTCGAACTCTTTGCCTGAACGGATACGCAGTGAAAAGGTACTGGTACCCCCATATACGGCATCTGCCCCATAGTTCAGAGCGATCTTCATCTTCTCTAGGTTACCTGCTGGTGCTAAAAGTTCTACTTTATTTTGATCTGTCATTTTATTCCTGAAATACAATCCCCGCCATTCTCCGGTTGTATAGAAAAATGACGAATACCATGAAAATATGTCTCTTATTCTACCCTATTAGTGGTAAAAAACAGTTTTTATGCTAAAATCCGCCTATGAGAATAGATATACATAATCACACAACACGTTGTAACCATGCTGAAGGTACAGTGGATGAATACATCCAAAAAGCCATTGAATTGGGCATAGATATTTATGGGTTTTCTGAACATGCACCTATGGATTTTGATCCCCACTATCGTCTCGCTTTTGAAGAGATGCAAGCATATACAGATGATATTTTAGGTGCCAAAGAGCGCTATAAAGATGATATCAATATCTTGTTCGGTTATGAAGTGGATTACCTTCCAGGACACATGGATGATCGTGTTTTACATGCAAAAGTAGACTACCTGATAGGCTCTGTACACTTCATAGATAAGTGGAGTTTTGACAACCCCGAATTCATCGCAGGATGGAAAAACAAAGATATAGATGAGATATGGCAGGCCTATTTTGAAGCCACGGAAGCCATGGCAAGATCCGGGAAGTTTGACATCGTAGGGCACCTTGATCTTATCAAGGTCTTTAAATTCCTTCCAAAAAAAGATGTCAGACTCTTGGCAAAAGATGCCCTTCATGCGATCAAGAGATCAAACATGGTGTTAGAAGTGAATACTGCAGGTCTTCGCAAACCTATAGGTGAACTTTACCCTTCAAGAGAATTACTCGAAGAAGCGTATGCACATGATATCCCTATTACTTTCTCTTCAGATGCCCATTCAGTTGAGCAAGTAGGGTTCGGTTATGATCTGGCAACAACACTTGTAAAAGAAGTCGGATATACAAAAGCTGCTACTTTTGAAGGGCGAGATCGACAATTGGTTATTTTTTAAGCACAAACACTGATATAACTAATTGATTTATGGATACAATATAGAAAATTTTTATTTAGGAGTAGTTACATGGGTAAATTTGTTAACAACACAGATGAGTTTTACAAATATTGCGAAGAGAATGAGGTAGAGTTTGTAGACTTTAGATTTACAGACATTAAAGGTGCATGGCATCATATTACATATAGAATGAGTGCTGTTGAAGCTTCTATGATTGATTCAGGTCTTCCGTTTGATGGTTCATCGATCGACGCTTGGCAGCCGATTGAAAAATCAGATATGATACTTAAACCAGATGTGGAGACTGCATTTTTAGATCCATTTACTGCTGACAGTACGATCATTGTTATCTGTGATGTTTATGATATTTACAAAAATGAGCTTTACGCTAAATGTCCAAGATCTATCGCGAAGAAGACACTTGCTCACATGGAAGAAATTGGTGTAGGTGATGCAGCATACTTCGGTCCTGAGAATGAATTCTTCATCTTCGATGATGTAAAATTTAGAGATGATGTAAACTCTTCTTATTTCAGAGTAGATTCTCAAGAAGGTGCTTGGAGTAGAGATACAGAGTATGAAGGTGGTAACATGGGTCACAGACCAGGTACCAAAGGTGGATATTTCCCTGTAATGCCTACAGACTCTATGGTAGACCTAAGAGCTGAAATGATGTTACTTCTTGAAGAAGTAGGTCTTGAAGTAATGCTTGGACACCATGAAGTTGCACAGGCACAGGGTGAGATCGGTGTCAAATTCGGTACACTGATCGAAGCTGCAGATAACGTTCAAAAGTACAAGTATGTTGTAAAAATGGTTGCACACCTTAACGGTAAAACAGCAACATTCATGCCTAAACCACTTGTAGGTGACAACGGTAACGGTATGCACGTACACCAATCTATCTGGAAAAACGGTAAAAACCTCTTCTACAAAGAAGGTGAATATGGAAACCTCTCTGAGACAGCACTTCACTACCTTGGTGGTATCTTCAAGCATGCTAGAGCAGTATCTGCATTTACAAACCCAAGTACAAACTCTTACAAGAGACTACTTCCAGGATTTGAAGCACCATCTATCTTGACTTACTCAAGCCAAAACAGATCAGCAGCTTGTCGTATCCCTTATGGTGCGGGTGAGATGGCAACAAGAATCGAGACTAGATTCCCAGATTCTACAGCTTGCCCTTACCTTGCATTCTCTGCATTGATGTTGGCAGGACTTGACGGGATCAAGAACAAAGATATTCCAGCTGGTCCAATGGATATCGACCTGTTTGAACTTAGCCTTGATGAGATCAGAGAGAAGAATATTGCTCAAATGCCTCACACACTCAGAGAAGCACTTGAAGGTCTTATCGCTGATAATGACTTCTTGAAGCCAGTATTTACTCAAGAGTTTATCGACACATACCAACACTACCAGTTTGAAAGACAAGTTTGGCCAGATGAAGGTAGACCAACAGCATACGAGTTCATCTCAACTTACTCTTGCTAATTTTTCCTTTCGGGCTTCTGCCCGAGAGACACCTCTTTTTCTTCAAAGCCTATCTAGACATTTCATTTTTTAAACCCTTTTGAGTTTATAGTTTTCATTATAAAATCTTCCATTATAGAATATATTTTATAAGGTTTTTAATCGAAGGTATATTTTTTGTATCAAGAGACTTTTGTGATATACTCTTAAGATTGATATACCCAATAGGTGGGTGCTTTATGCCTCTAATAAGCACATGTTTATCATAAGCCACTCAATGAAATTTTGGCTTGTTTTGGAGTAAAAAAATGACATCGAACACTGTTGATCCAACCACAAATCAAGCCCCAAGCCCTCGCCTATGGTTTGCTTTGATATTCGTATACCTCTTCATCCCGTTGATTCTCCTGGTCTGCGGAGGAGATTTTAGCTGGTGGCAAGCCTGGATCTATGCCGTTCTGATTTTTCTTTCCGGTATTGGCGGTCGATTTTTGGCAGAAAAGCGGCATCCGGGAATTCTGGTAGAACGGGCTACCTCTGAAAGGACTCTGAATGCAAAACCATGGGATAAAGTACTTTCCCCACTGATGGCGATAAGTCTCACATTCCCCATTGTCATCGTTGCAGGACTTGATCACCGCTATGGATGGACACCTCTGTTTTCCACATGGCTTCACATCCTCGGTCTCATTCTCATTGCACTTGGGTACACATTCGCCGCATGGGCTTTAATAGAGAACCGTTTTTTCTCTAGTACGGTACATATCCAAAAGGATCGTGGACATTCGGTCTGCGATAGCGGTCCTTACCGTATCGTACGTCATCCAGGCTATGCCGGAAACCTTCTGGCACTCCCAGGTATCATCATGGCCTTGAACTCCATATGGACCCTTATCCCTATAGTGGTGGCATTGATCATAGCTGTCATACGAACCACACTTGAGGATAACACTCTTCAGAAAGAGCTACCAGGGTATCAAGATTATACAAAACGTGTACACTATCGCTTATTCCCAGGAATCTACTGAGAATATCTAATAGATCATTAAGAGAAACCTATTAATGTTAACGCAATCTTTACTTCAAAACCTTATAAACTATATAATTTTATGGAATTATTACTTCAAACTTTAATCAATAATTTTTGCTATACTCTTCATAAAAAATATCAAATATTAAAGGTTGAAAATGAGAGATGTTCGTATATGCTATGTTGGAGACTCTTTTGTTAATGGTACAGGAGATCCCACTAAACTTGGATGGACAGGAAGACTAAGTCAAAATTCTCAAAACAACAATCTAGATATTACACATTATAATCTTGGTATTCGAAGAGAGGCATCAGGAGATATATTAAAAAGATGGGAAGCAGAATGTCACGCTAGATTACCAGAAGTTTCAGAGAATAAAGTTGTTTTTTCGTTTGGTGTGAATGATACAGTTATGGAAAATGGACAAAAAAGAGTTTCATTGGAAAATAGTATTGAAAACGCTAAAACTATATTAGTACATGCCTCAAAAAAATATGATGTCATCATGATAGGTATGCCTCCAATTGATGATGAAGAACAAAACAAGATGATTAAAGAGTTAGATATTGAATATCAAGCTTTGTGTAATGCATTAGAAATCCCATACCTTTCCGTATTTGAAAAATTAGCCAATGATCAAATATGGAAAAATGAAGTTTTATCCAATGATGGTGCCCACCCAAGAGATAAAGGTTATGAAATATTGGCAAATCATATCAAAAATTGGAGTGGTTGGTGGTTTAAAACATAACAAATGCATCAATCCCTTATTACATATAACTTTATAAAGGATTCCACATTGTTCTTTATCTAGAAAAGTATATAGAACTAGTGCGTAAACAACTTCTTCTCTTCCGCTTTCCTAAAGAAAGTAAAATAGGCCCAAAGTGTTGTACCATAGCCAAAGATAGAGAGCATAACGACACCTGTAGTTACCACTTCAAAAAGTTCTTTATACGCAAATGATGCAGGGATCATATGGACAAGGATGATAGAAAGAGCCCCTTTCATTCCAGAGAAGGTCAATATGAACCATCCCTCAAACCCCACAGGCTTGATCTGTTCCAGTTTACTGCCCCAAAACGCAAATTTTGCCATAGATATCGCACGGATCAATGTGGTAATGATGAACATGGCGAATATCTCTACTTTATACTCCCAGAACTTCTCAAGACTTACCATCTCTGCCAGTACAAAGAAGATCATGACTGCCGCGATATATCCAAACTCTTTGGCCATCTCATAGATATACTCCATGCGTTCAGAAGTCGTCGAGTCAATCCCATGCAGACGAAGCTTCTGTAAAAAAGTTTTGCTCTTTTTAGCTTCCTCGTCATCTAATCTCTTCATATCCATATCGATCCAAGCCTTAGTTGCGATGATTGCCGTGATCAAAGTCAAGATACCACTGACATGAAAATGCTCAGCTACCACATAGGCAAGATACGCTTCGATGATAAAAACAAAAAGCTCTCCTCGCTTATCCTCTATCAGTTTCATCATCATATAGAAGAGATATCCAAAACCTATCCCGATCCCTATACTCACAGCGAACACACGAAGTGCATCCAAGGTCGCTTCTCCTGCATCTATTGTACCGCTCATCATCCAGGGAAGTCCTATGAAGAAGAAAGCGATGACTGCAGTGGCATCGTTACCCAAAGATTCACCCTCGATCAACACTTTGATATCATGCCCGATCCCTTTAAATCGGGAAAGCACCGACTGCACACTCACTGCATCGGTAGCCATATTGATCGCAAAAAGTGAGACATAGGCACCAAGGGTAAGCCCCTCAAAGATCCCGAAGTAGTACATACTCGCTCCGGCTGTAATAGAGAGAGCCACTGCAACCACTGCCAGATAGAAGATACTCCAGCCGTGTTTTTTAATGTCACTAAAATGCAGATGCAAAGCATCCCCCATAAAGATAAGAGGGATACAAAATAGAATGATCGTATCAAAATAGTGTGGAAGGTCTATCGGTACAGCTATGGGTACATACATATAGATCAAATATGAACCTATAAGCAGTAAAAATACTGAAGGTATTTTCAATCTGTTGGCCAAGGCATCTGAAAACACGACAAGCCCCAGTATAGTGATAAGTATGATCTCCGGTGCGAAACTATGCATATGAATCCTCCAATAACTTTTTCATCTCTTGTAAACTTCTATAACCTTTTTGACATACCATATGTCCCTCTTCATCTATAACAACCACCGAAGGAAATGCATTGGCTCCCATAGAACGTGCTTTTGCGAAATCGTGCTCCATAAGAAGCTGTGCTCTGTCACTTTCAAAGAACGTTCGAAATGCACTTTCATCTGACTTTGACCCATGCAATAAACGTAGTAAGACCTCTGAATTTGTAATATCTTCGGTTCTGGTATAAAATGCTTCTTGTATCGTATGCAGATAGTCAAAAGCACTTTGCATACCAAATAATTCTCTTACGGCTATCACTGCCTTACATGCAGTATAGGTATCGTAGTCAAAATACTCTTTTTCAAATAAACCCTCTGAAAACACTTGTCCTGTTCTTTGTGAGACTTGTTTCCAGTGTCCCTTGAGATACTCCTTTGAACTCTCATTCCAAGGCATTTCACCTTGAGTACGTAAGCCACCTAAGACCAATGAGAACAGATACTTGTCATTCAATTTCGTACGTAACTCCTCTATCACAGGTGCAAATCCCCAACACCATGAGCACATGGGGTCAAGCACAAAGATCAGCTCTTTTTGCATGCTAGAACAAGGTACCGCTGTCGTTAGAAACAGGGGTCAAAGGTACTTTTCGTTTAGGATGTAAAGGATCCTCTTCTTCAGCCATCTCTTCTTGAGAAACCGGATCCTCATCGATATTGATCATAGGGGCAAGGCCTATCTCTCCCTCATCAGGATTGTTATCTTCTGTGATCTCTATCTCTTCTGCTAAAAGTTGATCATACCCATCATAGTTTTCCACTCTCTTTTTGTGACTGTTAGGTAGCGGAGAATTTTGTGTATAAAGTTCTGATTTACCCTGATACTCACCTCTAAATACCCCTTCAGGTATATCAAATGTTCGTTTCGTCTCCGGATATAATTCCAACAGTTTTTTATAGTAAAAAGAGAATGCAGGTGCAGCTAATGCACCTCCTGTCGCTCCGCGTCCTATACGTGTATTGTCATCTCGACCGAACCAGACAATCGTTTCAATGGTCGGCGAGTATCCACAGAACCATGCATCGATATTGTTATTGGTCGTTCCCGTTTTCCCTGCAAGTTCTATGCCATCTACTCTTGCATTCCTACCCGTACCTCTTTTCACAACATCCATCAAGACGTCGGTCATCAAGTATGCCTGTTCAGGCGTGGTGAAGTCTTCTATCTCTTTAGGACGTGTTTCATAGATCACTGCACCCTCTTTAGAGATGATCTTGCTTACAAGTCTCGGCTCTATCATATGGCCTTCATTGGCAAATACTGAAAAGATCTGCGCCATTTTCAACGGACTTAACCCAAGGTTACCTAAGGCAATGGACATATCTCTAGGGATATGCGGCACATCTAAAAATGCCAATCTTTTACGGATCGTACTCACACCGAGATCGGCTACCAGATTGATCGTCGCAAGATTACGTGAATGCACCAATGCTTCTCTAAAAGGTATGAACCCTTTAAAGTCACGTTCATAATTTTTAGGTGCCCAGATCTTAGGTTTCCCCTGATAATAATACTGAAAAGTTCTTGCAAGGTCTGTCAAGGGACTTGCAGGATTGTAGCCCATATCTAAAGCCGTTTGGTAAATAAACGGTTTAAATGCAGAACCGGGCTGACGCTTTGACTGTGTCACACGGTTATAGGCAGACTTCTCATAATCTGCCCCACCGACCATCGCTAAAATATCACCTGTTTTACTCTCTACCGCTACAAATGCAGTATTCAATGTAGAGGTTTCTGCTTTCTCATTATATTTTTTGAGTGCTTTCTTATAGGCAAAATCAACTGCCTCTTTTGCAATAGCTTGCTGTTTCATATCGACCGTTGTATAGATCTCATACCCACCGGTACGTATATCACCCAATTTCCCTTTAAAGCGTCTCAATACTTCATCTACAATACCTGGTGCTATATTCTGTGTCAATGAAGTTTTATGTACCACTGGAGATTCTTTTACCGCTTTAAGATAATCACTTTGCGTGATCCACCCTATGCTTTTCATACGATAGAGTACATTATTGGCACGGTCCAAAGCACGTTTGTAATGTTTCAAAGGATTATAATAACTTGGTGCATTGGGTAAACCTACCAAAATTGCCGCTTCTTTGAGCGTCAACTCATGAAGCTCCTTATGAAAATATCCGTTTGCCGCGGTTTTGACACCAAAATAATTATTTCCATAGGATATCTCATTGAGGTATCGTTCAATGATATCCTCTTTACTTAGCTCATGTTCTATCTTCAGTGCCAATATGGCTTCTTTGATCTTACGTGCCAGTTTCTTTTCATTTGAGAGTATTTTGTTCTTAATAAGCTGCTGCGTCAGTGTACTTCCACCCTCAACAAACGCACCCGCCTGTATGTCTTTGACTATCGCTCTTAGGATCGCATCCGGATTCACCCCGTTGTGTTCAAAGAACTGCGTATCTTCCATGGCTACGAGTCCTTCTACAAGGACTCCCGGGATTTCATCATAGCGTGCATAAAGACGGTGCTGGTCTTTGAAGACATAGGCAAGTTTTTCACCGTTTCTGTCATAAATGACAGAAGAGGTTTCTGGCTTATAATTGATGAGTTTATCTGCATCCAAAGATATCTCTTCATAGGCATAAATAAACGCTGCAGTCAATGCCACGCCAAATAGCATTGCTAAGATAATAGAACCTTTTACTAAACTATTGAACACGCAGACCCTTTATGAAAAATATATACATTTTTTATTTTGAATGGTTATTGTACCGTGTTATGGCTAATGAGTGCTAACGCATGTCTGATCTTCTGGACAGAGACACCCAGATTCAGTATTACCCTGATGATCGGCTTTTCCACTGTAGGCTGACGGATTGCCCCTACCAGATACCCCTGGACCATCAACCCTTTCTGTACGAACAATGCATGTTCATTACTTGGCATCTCTATAGGTACGATAAGACTCTGACACTCAATACCCAGTTGTTTTCTTACCGCCGTCTGCCGTTCGAGGATCTTCTTTCTATATTTTTCTGCTTTTTTACGTATATGTTCCACATTGACCAGTGCCAATGCCGTATCGAACACAGAGGGTGCCGTAGAGTAGATGATCGGTTTAGCTCTGTTTTCCAGGAAACTGATCACGTTTTTGGAAGCCAGGATGTATGCCCCATAAGAACCGTAAGCTTTTCCCAGTGTTCCCATCTTGATATGTCTTTCGTTGATCCTGATACCATAATACTCAAAAATCCCCAAGAGTTTGGTTCCAAGGACTCCCGCGCTGTGTGCCTCATCAACGATAAGCAGTGCTTGGGCTTCATCAGCAAGGTCAAAGATCTCTTTCTTACAAAGATCTCCCCCCATAGAGTAGACACCTTCCACTGCAATGATCTGTCTTTTAGCCGGATATGCCGCTAACTTTTCTCTAAGATCATCCACATCATTATGAGCAAATGTGACCACCCGGTCTCCCAAAAGCTGTGAAGCCATAACACCAGAGGCATGGTACTCTTCATCCATGAAAAGCATATCTCCTTTACGAACCAGTGCTTCTATGAGTGCCATGTTTGCCAAAAAGCCCGAACCCACTACAAGTCCTTCTTCAAAACCATTATACTCTGCCATGGTCATCTCAAAGACCCTGTGTATAGGGTGATAGCCGTTCACCAGCATACTGGCCTTGGAGCTGATCGTTTCATATTCATTGACCAGTTTTACTGCTTTTTTAAACTGTTTTTTATTGAGTGACAACCCCAGATAATCATTAGAAGCCAGATCATCCAACCTGTCATCATAGAGTTTGCGTTCTCTGAACCGTCCTGCTTTTTTAAGGGCTTTTAATTCATTTTCATACATATTAATTTTTAACCTTTATCCATGGCAATAGTGTTTCCACTTGTAATCCCATCGCCGTGCTTTCATAGCCATCTACAGACTGAATGTATTTTTTACAAAAACCTTCAACCATACATCCCCCTGCCTTACCTTGCCACAGTCCACTCTCAAGATATCTCTCAAGATCCTCTTCCTCAAACCTAGAAAAATGATAATGCGTTGCAGAGATATCTGAAAAAGCCAAACGCTTTGACTTGTAGTGGGCAGAGGAGATGATAGAGATGGTCGAACCGCTTTGGATGTTCAGGATGCGTCTTGCATCTTCTCTGTTTTTGGGTTTTCGTAAGATCGTTCCATCCGAAGCTGCGATGACCGTATCAGCACACAGCAGAGGTGACTCCACTCCAAACGCACGAATAGCTGCATTGAGTTTACCTTTACTTGCAGTGTAGACAAAATCTTTTGCAATGGATGTAGTGATCTGCTCTTCATCATACGCTACCGACTTTTGAATAAAATCGATTCCAAAGTTATTGAGAAGCAACGCCCTGCTTTCAGAAGATGAACACAAATAGATCATTACAATCCTCTAAGAGATACACCTAACCATAACGCTACGATTCCTAACACAATATTGATCGGTAAAAGCAGGTTAGGAATGAAACTCATCTGTGCTTTGGCAAGTGCAACCTCACCTTGAGAGAACAGTTTCCATGCTTTTGCACGTTTGATATACATATAGGTGTAATTGACTGCCATGATCGTCCAAATGATCTCTTTAGAAAGAAAAAGCGATTTTAGATCACCATGGTGTCCACCGGTCGCTATCGCCATGATCAAACCTGTAACAAATAACAGTGCAATAAAAAGCATCACAAGATTAAAAAGTCTTCCTGTGATCTGTAGGGTGATACCTAATCTCTGTTTGGGTACCAACATAGAAGCCTTGACATCGTTTTCCAACATCTCTGCTGCAGTCACACCGCCTCGCTGAATGACAGGATGGACTGCCACACGGATCGCGATCATACCGCCTACCCAGATAAAGGCAGAAAGTACATGTAAAAAAACGATCAAATTTCCATAGTTGCTAAAGAGTTCTGTCATCTTAGTTTCCGCCTTCCAATACTTCACTCAAATAGACTTTTGCCTCTTCCAAGGCTGTAGTGATCTTGCTTGGGTCTTTTCCGCCTGCCTGTGCGAAGTCAGGACGTCCACCGCCACCGCCGCCAACGATCGGTGCGATCGACTTGATCCAGTCACCTGCTTTGATCGGTGTATTTTTAGAACCGGCTGCAAGCATAACCTTGTCACCTTTTTTCATAAAGAGCATCACCGCAATGTTCTCATATTTATTTTTGATCTCATCGATCATGGTTTTAATATCACCATTTTCAACTTCTTCTACGATGACATTTACGCCATTAACCTCAACAGCACTCAACTCTTTTTGAGAACTGCTCATAGCTGAAGCCAACTCTCCTTTCAGTGTTTTCACCTGCTCTTTGAGTTTAGCGATACCTGCCATCGGATTTTGGTTCTTGAGCTCTGCTTTGATCTCATTAAGTTCATCTCTGAGTCCATTGACCATTTCTCTTGCAGCATTTCCACACACAGCCTCTATACGTCTTACACCCGCACTTACACCACTCTCTTTAGTGATCATAAAGAGACCTATCTGCGCAGCATTCCCTACATGTGTACCACCACATAATTCTATAGAATCATCTGCAAAACTGACAACACGTACTTCATCACCATACTTTTCACCAAAGAGGGCCATAGCACCAGAGTTCTTCGCTTCTTCTATCGACATCACTTCCGTTTTCCCCGGGATGGCTCTGGAAATTTTATCATTCACCCATGCTTCCACTTTGGCTATCTCTTCAGCTGTCATTGCCTGTGGATGAGAGAAGTCAAAACGCAATCTTTTGTCATCATTGAGAGAACCAGCTTGAGCTATGTGGTCTCCCAAAACAGCCCTAAGTGCCGCATGAAGCAAGTGTGTTGCAGAGTGGTGTTTCTCTATCTCGGCACGACTGGTATCTACCACAGCCTCTACCTCATCACCCACACTCAACTTACCTTTAACTTCTGAAAGGTTCATCTCTAAGAACTTTCTTGTATCGAGTACTTTTATATCGTTGTTAAGTGTTCCGGTATCACCTGTTTGTCCACCTGATTCTGCATAAAATGGTGTTTTATCAAGAAGAACCCATCCTTTCCCGTCAATGCGCTCTACCTGGTTAAAGTCCTCATCCAGCAGAGCCAACACTTTTGCACTGGCAGTTGTACTCTCATAACCGACAAATTCATTGACATCAAACTGCTCCTTAAGTGCTTTAAAGTCACCTGTTTCTGAAGCATCACCTGTACCTTTCCAGTTGGCTTTTGATTGTGCCTTTTGTGCTTCCATCTTCGCATCGAATGCATCGATATCCAGCTTGATATTTTTCTCACGAAGCATATCTTCCGTAAGGTCAAGTGGGAAACCATAGGTATCATAGAGTTTAAAGGCTACTTCACCATTGAACACTTCAGAGGTATTTTTCAACTCTTCATTAAAGAGTTTGATCCCTGCTTCGATCGTATCAAAGAAACGCTCTTCTTCCATCTTCATAGATGTTTTGATCGCTTCTGCTCTATCCGGAAGATACTCATACTGTTCACCCATCTGCTCGATCAGAGTATCTACCAGTTTATACATGAATGGTTCACGTAATCCTAGTAAATATCCGTGACGAATGGCACGACGCATGATACGACGAAGTACATATCCACGTCCTTCTTTGTCAAAGTTCACACCCTGAGCAAGCAGGAATGAACAAGAACGTAAATGATCAGCGATCACACGGTAAGAAGCAGAGTTAGGTGCTTCGTAATCATAAGGTGCACCTACAAGTTCACCGATCTTCTCCAAGAAAGGCATGAAGAGTGAAGAGTGGTAGTTGTTGAGTTTACCCTCTTTGATGGCAACCACCCTCTCCAGTCCCATACCTGTATCGATACTAGGTTTTGGAAGCGGGGTCAGTGTACCTGTTTCATCACGGTAATACTGCATGAATACCAGGTTCCAGATCTCTAAGAATCTGTCCCCTTCTCCACCCATTTTGTCTTCCGGACCATTAAAGTTCTCTTCCCCCTGGTCATAGAAGATCTCAGAAGAAGGACCGCAAGGACCCGTATCTCCCATCTGCCAGAAGTTATCGGCATCACCAAAACGCAAGATACGGTCTGCTGCTATATGTTCCTTCCATAGCTCTTCCGCTTCATCATCACTCGTATGCACGGTCACCCAAAGCTTGTCTACAGGAAGGTTCAGATACTTCTCACTTGTTACAAATTCCCATGCATAAGCAATGGCTTCTTTTTTGAAATAATCCGCAAAAGAGAAATTCCCAAGCATTTCAAAAAGTGTATGGTGACGTGCCGTATAACCTACATTGTCAAGGTCATTGTGCTTTCCACCCGCTCTTAAACAGGTTTGTGAAGAGGTAGCACGAGGTATCTCAGGGATAGGTGCTTCACCCGTAAAGATGTTCTTGAACTGTACCATCCCGGCATTGGTGAACATAAGTGTCGCATCGTCCGGTACGAGTGGTGAAGATGGTATAAGCTGATGCCCTTTACTTTGAAAAAAGTCTAGAAATTCTTTTCTGATATCCATGATAATCTGATCCTAAAATTGTGTTGTATAAATTGGTGACATTTTAGCTAAATTGTGGTTACTTAGAGGTAAAGAGTGGAATTTCGCAGGACTCTACTTTCTATTTGAGTACATAGAGCCCTGCTGTGGATAGGTTCAGACATATAGTACACAATAATTGTGTGAGATTTATGGCCTCAGTACGGCTGTTTTTCACTAACATCTTTTTCTAACACAAGAAAATTATGTAACGGGCGAACACAATATACAGGTATATCTCATCTTAATAGATATCAAATAGTGTACATCCATCATGTAAGCTTCCATCTTCGATAAAACCATTAACATCCCATAGCGGATCATATCTTGTGTAGCCTGATGCACTAAGAGTACCATTTGCAACACATTCATAATAGATACCGTTTATACCTGCATCCGTATTTGGATCATTGTCATATTCAATAAACAGATCATCTACAATAATGTTTGTGACTAAGTCAAAATTACAATTATCTCCGCGAAGATCAAATGTGAAAGCCCCTTCAAAATTAGTGACACCGCTTAAACCACTGTCACAATGATAGATGATATCACTCACACCATAACCCAAACCATCTGTAATAAAATATGTTTCGGGTACCGGTCCATCATCACTTCCGCCGCCACAGCCACTCAACGCCATAACGGATACTCCAGAGAGTATCAATATCATAAACTTTTTCATCATCAATCCTTTTCCTTTTATTTAACCCATCATAACAGATAATCGTGTCAGATTTGTGTCAATAACGCAGCAATCTTCTCACTGCCGTTCTTTTCAACGATCTCCATAAGTCCTCTACTTTTCTCTGACAGATCCTCATCCAGTAGTGCAAGGACTTTCCCTGTCTCTATCTCGTCTTCCCTCATGATCCATGCAAGATTTTTTTCGACCAGAAACTGTGCATTGTAAAACTGATGATCACTCGCAGCATGCGGGTAGGGAATATAGAGTGCAGGCAGAGCCGTCGCCGAGAGTTCCCATAGTGTCGAAGCACCCGAACGTGCTATGGCAAGATCAGCTTCTTTCATATAGTCTGCCAGTTTGGTCGTAAAACCGAATACATCTGCTTCGATACCCAGTTCATCATAGACTTTTTGTACCTCATCAATGTTATTTTGACCCGCCTGATGGATGATATTTATCCCTCTCTCTTTGAGTTGGGGTGCTAACTCTAACGCTAGTGTGTTGATAGCTTTTGCCCCTTGGGATCCGCCAAGAAATATGATAGTTCCCACTTTATCCCGTATGCGGGCATTATCGAAAAATATCTGCTTGATAGGATAAGCTTTGATGGGGCTCTCTTCCAAGTATGAAGAGATGAATGCTGTAGCATGGGGCTTAAGCAGTTTGTTAAGTGAACCCAGTGCGGCATTTTGTTCATGGATGACTAAGGGTATACGAAGGATCCTGGCTGCAAAGGCGGTGGCAGCAGCTGAGAAACCGCCCACAGAAAAGACCACTTTGGCCTTGTGTTTTCTTAAAAGTTTAATGGCTTGTATCGTTGCTTTGAACATCATAAAGAGTGATTTGACCTTACCTAATGATCCCTGGTTTACTACGCCGCGTGTTTCAAAAAAGTATGTGTATGCAAAATCAGAATCCTCTTCAAACCACTGTTTGTCTTGTCCTTTGGTGGAACCGATATAGATCAGTTCTTCCTCTTTCAGATGCTCTTTCACTGCCTTGATGATGGCCAAATGCCCACCTGTACCACCACCTGTCATTACAATACTCATCGCATTCTTCCTTTAGCATCCCTTGGTACCTTTTTAGATACCATCAAGACCATACCTATAGCGATACAGGAAGCCCATATATGCGAACCACCATAACTTAAGAACGGTACGGCAATTCCTTTAATAGGTGTGATCCCTGAAATACCGTAAGAGTTAAGGATAAATGCCAACGAGATCAGCAACCCTACCCCTATGGAGAAGAGGTAATACATAGGGTTTTTTACTTTGGAAGCGATCTTGAAGATACGGAAGACTATGAACAAGATGGTCAGTGTCACCAAGAACAGTCCTAAAAATCCTAACTCTTCCGTGATACCTGCCAAAATAAAGTCTGTATGGACTTCACTTAGGTAGCCCAGTTTAAACTGACCGTTGCCCAGACCTTGTCCCCAGAAACCGCCATTATAAATGGCATTGAGAGAATTTGATATCTGATAGGGTTCTTTGCCTGCTTCTATACGAAGGTTCTGAACCGATTCAAAAGGGAAAAGAGAGAGGATACTGTCTTGTACCGTTCCCCACCAGCTTTTGATCCGTGCCATACGGTGAGGTGCCAGGATAATGAGCCCTACAAAAGCGAACAAACCAACAGAAAGCAGGCTGAGAAAGAACTTCCATGAGCTTCCGATAAACAAGAACAATACCATGAGTGTCGCTCCCAATACCACCACTTGACCTAGATCTTTTTGAAATACAGCGATGATAACAACGGCCACCATGAACACAAAGAGATACGGCGTAAAAGTACGTACCTCTTCCCAAAACTGCATTTTTGTTTTGTTGAGTAGTTTACGAGAAAAACTCCAGGCCAAAAAGAAGACGAACCCCACTTTAAAGAATTCAACAGGTGCAATGGACATAGGCCCTACATGTATCCATCGTTTGGCCCCTCCTACCGCTGTTACAAGAGAAGAAGGTAAAAACTGCATACCTATCATCAGAATAAAAAAGAGGATAAACAGTGACAATCCTATACGTGAAAACCATTTATCAGGGTCCATTCTACTTAAAAGAACCATCGTTCCGAACCCTATAAAAACAGCCATACATTGTCGTATAAAAAAGTGAAAATCCGCATAATTAAAATGCAGTACGGTATAGGTAGAGAGAGAATAACTCATCACTAATGAAAGTGTCAAAAGTGTCATGACACCTGCTAAAAGGGGTTTGTCTACCATATCATATTCTCTTTCTTTTATTCATTAGTATTTTATCAGATTTAACAGATAACTTTGATAAAATGACACTCTATAAGAGGGAAATATGAATAAAGACATACAAAACAGAGCAATACATCAAAGAAAGACCAAAATTTCTTTCCTTTTTTTACTCTTATTGCTTGCCATGGGTATGTTCTTATTTTCCGTACTGAAAACCATCTCATCAGACAGACATATCCCCAGCCATACGACTACAATTTATGACCGTTCATTTCGCGGGTCTATCATCTCTGAAGACGGATATACCCTTAGCAGTTCAGAAAAAACCTATCAGGCAGTGGTTCGTGGAGCGAGTATAGACCTTGACAAAAAAGCACTGTTTGTCAAACTCTTCAGTATCTATAGCGGTATTCCTGAGAAAGATATCCTTAAAAGATTTAAAAACCGTAAAGGGAAAGAGATCAAAGGCAATATCATCCTCTCTAAAACCATTAATGCACGTTCAGCGATGCAGCTTAAATCCCTTGCGTATAAATTACGAAAACTGGATGTATTTCAGTCTATCAAACTCCGTAATGGCATAGAAGTGCTCTATGGTCTAGATATCATAGAAAATGGTGAGAGCAGACGTTTCCCTCTAGGTGATGTTTTAAGTCCGATATTAGGCTATGTAGGAGATGAAAGTGATGGACGTTACACACGTCCGGCAGGGAAAAAAGGGCTTGAACGTGCGTATGAAAAGCACATTACCTCTAAGAAAAATGGATATTTCCAAGGTAAGCGTGATGTGGTCGGCGCGGTCATCCATGACAAGAACAGTATTAAGATGCAGCGTGTAGATGGATTAGACCTTCATCTCAACATTCCTCTTGCCCTGCAGAGACGTGTTGAACTGATGATAGACCAAATGAAACACAGTATTGATGCCGATGAGATCCTGGTCGGCATCATGGAGAGTGAGACTGGTAAGGTACTAAGCATGGCAAGTTCTGAACGATATGACCCATCGCACATTACACGAAACGATATTGCTTCACTTGTACCAAAATTTACAGAATACCCTTATGAAGCAGGTTCAGTCCTTAAACCGATCACGATTGCCATGGCACTTGACAAAAAAAGGATCACACCTGACACATGGTTTAAGACCGGCTATAAAAGATTTGATATTACAGGGGGACAGCATGTGAGTGATGATGATTATTTTGAGTCTCTTTCCGTCACGGATATCGTGGTACACTCTTCCAATATCGGTACCTCTCAAATCTCATGGCTGCTTACAGGTAAAGAGTTCAGAGAAGGTCTGCTCAAGTTCGGACTCGCCCAAAAAACCGGGATAGACCTCTCACGTGATCTTCCAGGTTCTCTCAAGTCGCTTAGACTACTCGATCATAAAATGCATAGAGCGAACTCTTCGTTTGGCTATGGTATGATGGTGACATTCACTCAGCTGCTTAAAGCCTACTCCGCTTTCAACAATGATGGTTTAGCTGTGACACCTCATTTAGTGGATTATCTGCAAGATGCACAGGGCAACCACTATACCCTTCCTCCTGAAGTGGGTAATATGCAAGCTGTCAGTAAAAAAGCGGCTAACCAGATACATGATATCCTTTTAGAAGTGGTCAAGCGCGGTACGGGTGTCAAAGCACAGTACCCAGGCTTAGAAGTAGGCGGGAAAACAGGAACAGCACATATCGCTAAACATGGACGCTATGTGAGAGAATACCACAGCAGCTTTTATGGTTTTGCCAACGACAACGAAGGACATAAATATACCATCGGTGCGTTGGTCATACGTGCTAAAAAACCCTATAAATACTTTGCATCACAATCAGCAGTCCCTACCTTTAGAAGAGTATTGGACATACTTGTAGAGCTCGATTATTTGAAACCAGAAGGAGGTCTTGAAGTGACCAGTCCGGAGATCAAAGTAGAACCAAAAACACCACCTGTAGTCATACATGAACCTTCAGTAGCACAAAAAGAAGAAAAGAAAAAAGTGACTGTAGAACCGGAGATAAAATCCAAACCTTCTGTCAAAGAGCTTTTTAAACTCCAACCAAAACCTGAACCTAAACCGGTCAACACAAAGCCTGCAAAAGAGAAGTCAACCAGAGAACTTTTTGAAGATCTATTTTAGGAGGTACATTTAGATCCACAAATTATCGATCAGCCTAGGTTTACCCACCCATGCAGCCACTAGAATGATCGTATTACCTATCTCCACAGTGTCAAGTTCATTAAATGCTCTATCAACAATAGCCACATACTCCACTTGGTCCGTCTCTTCAAGCACGATTAGCATCTCTTTTTTGATCACTTCAACATTGAGTTCGCCTGCCATGACCATTTTGGTTGCGCGTTTGAGTGAACGGGCAAGAGAAAGTGCACGCGTTTTTTCATCACCCTGCAAATACACATTACGACTGCTTAAAGCTAATCCATTCTCATCTCTGACAATGTCACAAGGAATGATATTCACATCCATAAAATAATTTTTGACCATCTGTGTGATGAGGGCTAACTGTTGTGCATCTTTTTTCCCAAAATAGGCATTTGTTGCACCGCTGAGATTAAGCAATTTCATGACCACTTGAAGCATACCGTCAAAATGGCCTGGACGCTTTTCTCCTTCTAAAATGTACCCACGGATCGCAGGTGCACCTATACTCAGTTCATCCTTCTCGTACATTGCATCGATCGTCGGCATAAACAAGATATCCACACCTGCCAATTTGCATATCTTTATGTCCGCTTCCTCTTTACGGGGATACGCATCCAGATCTTCCCCTTCCAAAAACTGTGTAGGGTTGACAAAAATAGAAACGATGAGATGATCATTCTCGTTCTTTGCTTGCTGTATGAGGGAAAGATGTCCTTTATGTAGTGCTCCCATAGTTGGCACAAAACCTATAGAACCCGATAATGCTTTTTTTGCTTCCTGTAAAGCCTCTATTGTCTGAACGATAATCATTTCTAACCTCATATTTCGCTATATTTAGATAAAATCATATCAAAATTACACTAGGTTTTTACTATGGATGCATACGAATACAGCGAATTACTCAAATCACTTACCATTAAAATGGACAATATTAAAAACATTGTCAAACCTGACCTCTTACAAGAAAGACTCAAAGAGATCGAAGAGATGCAGCAAGATCCTAATTTTTGGAACGATGCAGCAAATGCTGGTAAGATCTCTCAGGAAAAAACCAAAGCTGAACGTATTTTAGCCACCTATAACAGTGCCTATGATGCAGTCCATGATGCCAGTGAATATTTTGAACTCTCTAAAGCAGAGAATGATGAAGAGACCCTGGAGATGCTCTATGAAGATGCAGAGAACCTACAGGAAAGTACAAATGCACTGGAAGTGCAGATGATGCTCAGTGGTGAACATGACGGGGCTAATGCCATCGTTTCCATACACCCCGGGGCCGGTGGAACAGAATCACAAGACTGGGCCAGCATTCTCTACCGTATGTATCTGCGTTGGGCAGAAAGACATGACTTTAAGGTGGAAGTACTAGACTATCAAGCCGGAGAAGAAGCGGGTATTAAAGATGTCTCTTTCATCATCAAAGGTGAAAATGCCTATGGCTACCTCAAAGTAGAGAACGGTATCCACAGGCTTGTACGTATCTCCCCTTTTGATTCCAATGCCAAACGCCACACTTCATTCTCTTCTGTGATGGTCTCACCGGAAATAGATGATGACATAGACATCACCATCGAAGACAAAGACTTGCGTGTCGATACCTACCGTGCCTCGGGGGCAGGTGGACAACATGTCAACAAAACAGAATCAGCCATCCGTCTGACACATATACCGACAAATATCATCGTACAGTGTCAAAATGACAGAAGCCAGCATAAAAATAAAGCGGCAGCCATGAAGATGCTCAAATCCCGTCTTTATGAGTATGAGATGGCAAAAAAACAAGCAGCTTTGGATGGCGTAGAAAAATCAGATATTGGATGGGGACATCAGATACGCTCTTATGTAATGCAACCCTACCAGCAGGTAAAGGATACAAGGTCCAATCAAGCCTTTACCAATGTCGATGCCATACTTGATGGGGATATAGACAAAATGTTAGAAGGTGTACTTATCACACAAGCAAGATAGAGACACAACTTCTTGCTACTTTTGTTTCCCATCCTTTTTTTCCGTATATTTAGAGATCGTTTTAGTGATCACTAAGGCTGCAACAAAAGCCAAAAGCACCATAGAAGTGGTATAGAGTGCATTCATTAAATCTATTTTCATATTTTCTCCTTAAGTTCCTTGAGTATTTTATCTTCGATCTTATACGTCACATCACAGCGTGCTTCCATACTGTCATCATGGGTGACCAGTAAGAGCCCTGCGCCTGTCTCTTTAATGTAATGTAACAGTACATCCATCACCAGTTCGGCTGTCTCTTTATCTAAATTTCCTGTAGGTTCATCAGCAAAAATAATACGAGGCTTTTTACTCAATACCCTGGCAATGGAAACACGCTGTTGTTGTCCTCCTGAGAGTTCACCTATCTTTTGTTTCATCAGTTCTTTGATCTCTAGTTTTTCAAGTATAGCATCATCAATACTCTCAGCACTTAACATGCTGGCGACTTCGACATTCTCCATGGCTGTCATACCTTTGAAGAGGTAATGGAACTGAAAGATGATCCCTATATCATAACGGCGCAATGCTTCAATAGCCTTGTCATCGAGCGTATAAAGATCTTTCCCTAACAATGTGACACTGCCTTTATCAGGTTTGATAAACGTTGAAAATATATGTAGAAGTGTAGACTTTCCGCAGCCGCTTCGACCGATAATCGCTGCACTTTGTGATGGCTTTAAAGAAAAGTTTACATCGTGAAATAAAAGGGTATCAAACCCGTGGGAAATATTTTGAGCTTCCAATAAAAATTGGGACATCTGCTGCCTTTAAACTATTTTACAAGGGTGGACTTTGTTCCACTTACTGCTATATTTTAACATAAAAATGTGATGGATAGTTTGAGAAAAAGAGGAAAATACGTAAGAGTCTGTCCAAGCGATCAGCCTGGACAGGAAAAAAAGAGTAAGGGTAGACCCTTATCCCATTTGTGCAGCAACTTCAGCAGCAAAATCTTCTTCTGCTACTTCAATTCCTTCACCAACTTCCAATCTTACAAAATGTACGATATCAGCTGAACCGCCAGCCGCTTTTGCTTTTTCTTGAACATACTCAAGAACTGTTTTGCTGTCATCCATTACAAATTTCTGATCAAGAAGACATAGTTCTTGGTCAAGTGTAGTGTTGTCTGAGATAAATCTTTCAATTTTACCTGGAAGAATTCTATCCCAGATCTTTTCAGGTTTACCTTCAGCTTTAAGCTCTTCTTTAAGAAGTGCTTCAGCTGCAGCCATAACTTCTTCAGTCAATTGGCTCATAGAGATATACTGAGGAATGTTCTTAAGTGTTTTACCAAGTCTAGAAAGTTCTTCATTCTCTTTTTCAATAGCAATGATTCTACCTTTAGTCTCTTCTTCTACGAATGCAGGATCAAAATCTTTAAAAGAAAGTGTTTTCGGTGACATTGCAGCTGCATGCATTGCTACTTCTTTAAGTACAGGAGTCATTGCTTCAGCTGTTTGTGCAGAGTCACATTTTGCTTCGATGATTACACCATTTTGACCGTTCGAGTGAACATAACCATTTACCGCAGTCGTTTCATCTCCCTCGATGAGTGCTGCTCTTCTTACATCAAGCTTTTCACCGATGATCGCAATTTGCTGAGAAAGATAATCCGAGAATGGTTCACCATTGATCGTAGAAGCATTGATCGCCTCTGCATCTTTAAGGTTATTGTCAAATGCATGATTTACAACCGTATTCATCAGTGCTTTAAATTTGTCATTTTGTGCAACAAAGTCAGTTTGAGAGTTGATCTCAACGATCACTGCTTTTTTACCTTCCACTTTTACAGAGATAGCACCTTCAGCAGCTACTTTACCGGCTTTTTTAGCCGCAGCACCCATACCTTGGTCTCTAAGCCATGCAACTGCTTTGTCCATATCTCCATCAGCTTCAGTCAATGCTTTTTTACAGTCCATCATCCCTGCATCAGTCATCTCTCTGAGTTTTTTGATATCTTTAGGTCCAAAGTTTGCCATGATTACGCTCCTGCCAATTCTTTTGCTTCAGCGATCGCTTCAGCTTTCACTTTAAAATCTGCAGCTTCTTCTTCACTCATCTTAGCAATTTGTGCATATGTCGTGATCCCTGCTTCAATCAACTTTTCGTTACCTACTTTACCGATACCTGTAAGTTTTGTTAGATCATCAGCTTCAGATGCTTCAACTTCTTCAGATGCTGCTTCAGCCATCACTTCTGCTACTTCTTCGCTTGTTGCTACTTCTTCAACATCTTGACCAGTAGCTTCAGCATATGCCGCTTTACCTTCGATGATCGCTTCAGCCATTTCTTGACAGAAAAGGTTGATTGAACGGATAGCATCATCATTTCCAGGGATTGGATAATCAACCATATCAGGATCACAGTTCGTATCAAGTGGTGCAACAACTTTCATACCAAGTCTTCTTGCTTCTTTAACAGCGATATGCTCTTTTACAGAATCGATAACGAACATCATATCTGGAAGTTTTTTCATGTGTCTGAAACCTTCAAGGTAAGAGCTTAATTTCTCTTTCTTTCTCTTGAGCATCAATGCTTCTTTTTTAGTCAAAAGATTGATCTGTCCAGTCTCTTCCATTTGCTCGATGATCTCAAGTTTTCTGATTGATTTTTTCATTGTTGGGTAGTTTGTTAACATACCACCTAACCATCTAGTTGAAACGTAAGGCATACCACATCTCTCAGCATGCTCTTTGATCGCTTGTCTAGCTTGTTTTTTAGTACCTACGAAAAGTACTGTTTGTCCTTCAGCTGCTGCATCTCTTACTACATTGTACGTATATTTGAAGTATCTAAGTGTTTTTTGAAGGTCGATGATATAGATGTTCTTTCTTGCACCGAAAATGAATTTCTTCATTTTTGGATTCCATCTTCTAGTTTGGTGCCCGAAGTGTACACCACATTCGAGTAAGTCTTTCATTGTTACCATAAGTTTCTCCTTGGTATATAATCATAATAGAACTTTTATTTATAAAAGCTCAGTTAAAAGCATATGCTTCATCACTAGGTTTGATCCGCTGTAGTCCTCAATGTTCACTCTGTATTCAGAGTCACACAACCGTGCAAGGAATAACTACATGAGTATTTCCATTATCCTCTCGAATAAGGAACGCGATTATACCGAAATGATCTTTAAAATTTTATAAAATAGAGAGGGGGAGAAACAAGAACAAGGAAAAACCTTGTCCCAAGAGATATTAAGCGTTTTGAAGCTCTTGAAGTTTAGCCTTTACAGCATCCACATGTTCCTTGACTTTCACTTTTGTCCAAGTCGCAGCTACTTTGCCGTCAGGATCTATGATGAAAGTAGAACGTACCACACCCATATACTCTTTACCCATGAACTTTTTAAGTTGCCAGATTCCAAAAAGATTACAAAGTTCTTTCTCTTCATCTGCAAGCAATGTGATCTTTAAGTCTTTTTTCTCTATGAAGTTTCTGTGTTTTTTAGGAGAATCCGGGCTTACCCCTAAAACAATCGCATCCAAATCGGTAAAATCCGGAAGTGCTGCCGTGAAATCGCAGGCTTCTGTTGTACATCCAGGCGTATTGTCTTTTGGATAAAAATAGAGTACGATCCACTTTCCTTTAATGTCTCTCAAACAGATCTCCTCTTCATCCTGGTTGGGTAAACAAAAATCCGGTACTTGTGTGCCTACTTCTAACATAGCTGTATCCTTTATAATTTCTTTTTGGGTAGTATAACAAATAAATGTAAAAAACTCTTGCCAAAGGCAAAGCTTCAGTGAGAGGAATTTTTAAGTAGCTTTGCTTCTTCAAAAGGAGAAATTATGGTAGACAAACAAACCAAAGAAGAATTACTGGCAGATATAGAAAAACTGATCGCATATGGCAGAGAAGAAACAACGATCAATCCAGACCTACTGGCATACCTGGAGATCAATGACCTGATCTCTACAAAGAAAAAACTCCTCGAAAGAGTAGGCACACTCAGTGAAGAAGACAAAGAGTGGCTACAGCAGTTTAAAAAGTACGAATAACTACTCTCTTAAATCTATCGACCTGTCAAACTCGATATTATATTTTTTAAGTATGGCACTCTGTTTTTCTTGTGCTTCCTTTCTGTCAATGATCACTTTAGCCCCATCATTATCCTCTAGAACGATATAGTCACTTTTTGCAGCTTTCACCTTTTCATAAAACTCTTTAAAGTCCTTAAAGGTCTCCCCATTCACCTTATCTATAGGCCACATGGCGAAATCATTGTCTCCCCTGCTCATATCTGAAGCCAATACTTTAAGTAGAACCACCACTTCGTTTTTATCTTCTTCCTGCCATTTACCTGCCAGATAACTTAATGGTAAACGGTTTCGGTTTGTCGATACAATGAGGTTTCTGGTAAGTGGGGAAAAAACATACCCCCCATAAACAAAATACCTTGGCATGGTATCATAACGCGTTGTCTTGACCAGATACATGTCATCAGCGACGTACTTTAAAGGTACCTCAACCTGTATATGTTTCTTATCTCGGATGATATCGAGTTTTACTTTCTCACCCATTTGATACACATCTACAAAGTGCTGATAATGGGTAAACTCATGTTTTCTAAACTCTACCGTACCGTCGTTTTCAACATTATGCCCGTCCACTGCCGTTAAGATATCACCCTCTTTGAGTAATCCTGAAAGAGAAGAATTATGTACCACTTTAACGATCAGTACTCCACTGGTATCATCATCAAGCCCATAGTAGCGTCTAATGGCAGGATTTTCCAGTTTCTGTGTATTCAATCCCAGGTCTGAGAAGCCATCATACTTTCCATCTTTCATATCTTCTATGAAATGTTTGACGATATTCACAGGTACGAGATATCCGATATTCTGAGACTTACTGATGAGCTGCATCACCACACCGACGATCTTTCCATTCGAGAGTGCCGGACCGCCGGAGTTTCCGGGATTCACAGCAGCATCAACCTGAATGGCTAAGAAAGACTCCCCGCTGTGCGCATAAGTATGATGTTCTATCCTTGAAACTACCCCGATCGTTGCAGAGAGTGTACTTCCTCCCATTGGATATCCATACACAACAATTTTTTGTTCCACTTTTGGAAGTGAACCGAACGTCAGTGGTTTCACCCCTTCAAAAAATGCTTTGTCATCAACTTTCAAGAGTGCAAGGTCTGCTTGATGGGACACTGCATGGACTTTGGCAATATAGCGTTTACGCTGTCCATAACGCTGTACCTCTATAAAGGATTGATTGGCTACTACATGTGCATTTGTCAGAATATACCCATCTTCTATAATAGCGCCAGAACCTGTACTGCTGCGTGTTGAACTGCTCCAGGGTTCCTGGTAATTGGGTACTTTGGCCACAGTGTAGATCTTAACGATCGCTTCTTTGGTACCATTCAGCTGTTGTGCACTTGCAGCTAAAAAAAGTGTACTTAGCAACATTGTCCATAATATTCTCATACTGATCCCCTAAAATCTTCTGCATCTATACAGTGTATCTTTCGTTTGATTGCCTCTTTAGCCATAAGACCCGGCTCTTTTGAAGAAAGCAGGTTTTTCTCTTCATCATACACTCTTGCAGAACATACACCACAACTTGGGCTTCTGTCTTTACCAATGAAGAGATCCAGTTCTGGATGACTCTCAAAAAACGCTGTTGCATATGCAATGACAGGTGCAGAAAGATCTTCTCCGCTTACATTGGAGAATGCTCTGTCACCCTCTTTTGTTCTAATAAGATCCATGGTAGGGCGAGGTGTCCCAAAAGCAGCATCTTCCGGACAAAAAGGGATAAGCTCCATGCCCTGAAGCTTTTTTAAAAGCGCTTCATCTCTATTGTCCGTAGCATCATATCGACATTTTTCACCTAAAAGACAAGCGGAAATTGCGACATTTTTCATCATTAAAATACAAAGAGCAATGCATAGACCCATGCACCTGTCAACATGGTCAATATAATACCTATAAAAGTGCGTTGTCCATCTTTTTTATGTGATTGAGAATAGAGTCCCGGAAGTGTAGATTGTCTTTTATAGCGATTTCCACGATAGAGTGTGATGATCCACAAAAACAATGTGACAACTGAGATAATAATATGAAAAATAAGCACATACAAAAGATAATCATGTGATACGGAACTACCTTCCATCAGATTTTTATAACCACCCTCCATACGGACACCATACTCAAAAAACCCTACTACGAGTACAGAAACGATAAAAAGAAGTTTCTGCACCTTTTCATGTGCAGTGTAATTCTTTTTCTTTGCGAGCATGATCGCGCCGTATATGAGAAAAGGCAACAATGCCACAATGACGGATACAATATCCATAAATAACGGTGCTCTCGTTCCTAAAAAGCCTGGTTGAAACATAACATCCATAAAGATCCTTTTTTTAATTTTCTCTTGTTTAATTGATTATGAAGAGTATCACATTCAAACTAAATGTTGTAAGGTAAAAATTACCACTCATACCTAACAAATGACAACTGATTTGATTTCAGTGAATTCTTCAAGTGCCCACTTCGGACCTTCTCTTCCTACACCTGAAAGTTTTGCACCCCCATAAGGCTGTACATCAAAACGGAGTGTTGGAATGTCATTGACCACTACACCTCCGCATTCTGCATCTTCTATGAATTGCTGTGTCATTTTCAGATCATTCGTAAAGATAGAAAACTGCAGACCGTACGGTGAGTCATTCATCTTTTCTACAGCAGTTTCATAATCTGCTACAGCTACCAAACTGACGATAGGAGCAAAAACTTCCTCACAAATGATCTTCATATCATCTGTCACATCTGCCATCACTGTCGGAGGGAATATCCCCTCTACTTCTTCACCGCCTGCAATGACTTTTGCCCCTTCATCTTTAGCCGATGCGATCCATGATTTTGCTCTCTCTCTGGACTCTTCATCTATCAGTGGTCCCATAAATGTATCTTCTTCGTAAGGTGAACCCACTTTCAGCTTTTTTGTCTCTTGTGCGATCAGTTCTGCAAATGCATCATACACTTCTTCATTCACATAGATACGCTGAAGAGAGATACACACTTGTCCGGAGTTGTAAAAAGCACCAAATGCACAACGTGCTGCTGCAAGCGCCAGGTCTGCACTTTTATCGATGTAGGTTGCGGCATTACCGCCTAGTTCAAGGCTTACCTTCTTGATCCCCGCCTGTTTGGTAATAATGTTTCCTACAGGTACTGAACCTGTAAAACTAATGACCCTTGGAATATTACTTTGCACCAGTGCCGAACCTACTTCAGCATCACCATACACCACAGAGAGTGCATCTTTGATCGCATACTCTGAATCTACAAAAAGCTTTGCAAACATATAAGCTGTCATAGGTGCTTCAGGTGTTGGTTTGAGTACCACTGCATTTCCTGCTCCCAGTGCCGGTGCTATCTTGTGTGCTACAAGGTTCAGAGGAAAATTAAACGGTGTAATGCACGCAACAACCCCTACAGGTTCTCGCTTAAAATACGCCAATGTTTTCTTTCCGCTGGGCATTATATCTGTAGGGAGTGTTTCACCTGCAAGATTTGCAAGTTCCATAGCTGTGATCTTGATCGTTTCTACACATCGCTCTACCTCAATGCGTGAAAATGCGATGGGTTTTGCTACTTCTTTAGCCAACATCAAAGCAAAGGCTTCTTTCTCTTCCATCAGTCTTTTAGCCACATCCTCCAACCACAAGATACGCTGAGACAATGGAGATCTTGCTGCTGCTTTACTTGCAGCCTTGGCAATATCAAGCGCTTTAAGCGTATCCTCTGCATCACAGACCGGTGCTGAACTTACGACCGCACTATCAAAAGGACTCTTTCGTTCCTGCTGTACTTCTTTATTCTCTTCGGCGGAACCAAAAAAGATTTTTGCTTGTGCTATAGTAGACATGAGATATACCTTCTTTCTGAAATTGTTTGATTATAGCAAATTGGGGATAAAAGGTAATGGAATTTTGCTATATTTTATCTTCTGTGATGGAGAGAATCAGCATCACAGTAACGTTTGAGGAATCTATGAAGAAAGCTAATATTCAACGCTTCATACGATTCATCCCATTTTGCATGTAACTCCATGTCAGATCCAATCAAACCGTTTATTTTTTAGATAAAAAACTATAGACTCCCAAAGATATAATAATGAGTGCAATACCCAAGATAAGATAGAGTGCATGTACCATCTGAGAATAATCATGTAAGGCGATCTTAAAGACTACCATCAATGCTTCGATAGAGAGTGCGATTATGATCGCGATAGAAAACTTTGTTAAGACATTTGCATCTTCATCTTCTTTACTATAATTTTTGAAAAAAACCTCTCTCTCCAATATCGTCTTGGCCAGGTCAAAAATAGCAAGCCCCAAAGTGAGTGCAACAATAGGTTTAAAGAGTGAATCAAGAGAGAAATTCCCTTCCACCAATATACTTGAAGCATATCCGACTAATGCATACATAATGGCAAAAAAAGCAAAGGCCATGAGTGAAAAACCTACTGCTTTATAAAAGAACTGGGTAAAACTATTAAACGCCGGATTTAATTCTACAAGACCGAGCCTTCCGAGTAAACCCGAGAGTGTAAAATCAATAAAAATATACTGATCCTCTTCTTTTTTCATCACTGTAATACACGTATGCCCCGTTGCAGAACTGATGTAGGGAGTACTAATGGAAAACTCTTCATCTTTTTGCATCACTTTTGTACTCATATAGGATCTGTTTTTACCTACTTCCGATTCATCTGTTTTACTTCTGGAAATATTTGGAGAGGTTTGATTAAAGTCTTTATCCGTGATATAGAGTAGTTCCATCGAAGGAAATGTTTGAAAAGTCTTTTTATAATTCTTTGCTTTCTCTGTTAAGATCGATCCATTGTTTCTTAATGTTGTCATAATAAACTTTTCAATATCTTCCTGATTTTCTTGATACACTTCAATAAACTCTTTCATTTTCTATCCTCTTTGTGTCATTGTATATGAATGATACAAGTATACCATGCGAATCATCATATGAGATGTAACTTCTGTATAGTTGTTACACAATATCCTATACTTTTGGGTGGGAAATCATTCAATTTCATGTAGAGATACTCACTCTTTCAGATCAAAATTGTGCCTGTTTATCGTATAAAAATGAATGACTCTCAACATCCCCCATATCTAAACCCACTATTAACAACAATTTGGTTAAAATAATTCATTAATTTTGACTACCCTTAGGTAGGTCTTGGAGCAAATAAGAATGAACAAATCAAAATACATTTGGATGGATGGCGAATTCACACCTTGGGATGATGCCAAAGTACATATACTTACACATACACTACATTATGGAAATGGTGCTATAGAGGGAACTAAAGCCTACAAAACAGTTGATGGAAGATGTGCGATCTTTAAACTGAAAGAACATACAAAAAGACTTCTAAACTCATCAAAAATGACACTGATGGATGTTCCGTTTACAGCAGAAGAATTGAATGATGCACAGGTAGAACTTTTACAAAAAAATGAACTTTTCAATGGTGCCTATATCCGACCGTTGGTGTATCTTGGATATGGCGTTATGGGCCTTTACCATAAGGAGTGCCCTGTAAATGTTGCAATCGCTGCATGGGAATGGGGAGCTTATCTTGGAGAAGAAGGGCTCAAAAAAGGTGTACGTATGAAGATCACTTCTGTTACAAGAACACCGAACACTTCTGGTATGGGAAAAGCAAAAGCTGTGGCAAACTACCTCAATTCACAAATGGCGAAATTTGAAGCAGTAGAAGCAGGATATGATGAAGCATTGCTCAGAGATGACCATGGGTATATCGCTGAAGCATCCGGTGCAGCTTTCTTCATGGTAAGAGATGGTGTACTTATCTCTCCTCCTAGTGACAATTCACTGGAGTCCATTACACAGCAGACGATCATAGACTTGGCACATGACATGGGTATCAAAGTGGAAAGACGCCGTATTACCCGTGAAGAGGTCTATATCGCTGATGAAGCATTTTTAACAGGAACGGCTGCTGAAGTCACACCGATCCGTGAAGTGGATGCACGTCAGATCGGTATAGGTTCAAGAGGGCCTATGACCGAAAAATTACAAACAGCCTACTTTGATGCAGTGGCAGGTAAAAACCCTGACTATATTAAGTATTTAACCTATATCAACTAAACAAGGATCAACATGCCAGCAGACATGAACGACTATTTCAAAAAGAAAAAACCGAGTAATAACTCAATGAATACCAATAATAACAGCGGTGGTGGGGGCAACTTTAATAACCCGCTTAGTGGTATGGGTAAAGGTGCACCTTGGATGTTTATCATCGTTGTGATAGGATTTGCACTTTTTGTACTTAAACCATTTACAATCATCAACTCTGGTGAGGTGGGAATTAAAATTAACACCGGTAAATTTGAACAAGAACCTCTTGGAGCCGGACTACATTTTTTTGTCCCTGTACTTCAAAAGATCATCCCTGTCAATACGCGTATCAGAATGATCACATACTCTGATGTAAGAACCGGTGAACTTGGTGATGCATACAGAAATCTTGAAGGTGGGCTCAAAAGGAACCCGGCGATCACCGTACTTGACAAAAGAGGATTAACGGTCAATATAGATATCGCCGTACAGTACAGACTTAAAGCAGAGACTGCACCGGCTACGATTGAAAAATGGGGTGCGAGTTGGGAAGAGAAGATCATTAACTCTAAAGTACGTGAAGTAGTACGTGACGTAGTCGGACGCTATACGGCTGAGCAACTTCCTGAAATGAGAAATGAAATAGCAGCTGCCATAGAAACAAAAGTTAAAGAGAGTGTTGATTCGCTTGAGAATAGACCTGTTATACTTGCTTCCGTGGAACTTAGAACAATCAATCTTCCTCCAAAGATCAAAGATCAGATTGAAAGAGTACAGATCGCGAAACAAGATGTTACTATCGCTGAACAAGAAAAAGAGAAAGCTAAACAACAGGCACAAAGAGCTGCAGAAGTAGCGCGAGGTGAGGCTGAGAGAAACCGTATCGAAGCACAGGGTGAAGCTGACAAAATTCGTATCGAAGCAGAAGAACAGGCTAAGGCCAACAGATTAATCTCTGACTCATTAAGTCCTGAGCTTCTCCAACTAGAACAGATCAAAACACAAAATAAATTCAATGAAGCGCTTAAAGTCAACAAAGATGCACAGATATTCCTTACACCTGGTGGTGCTGTACCAAACATCTGGGTAGATGCAAAAGGTAAAGAAAAGCAACGTCTAATGGGACAACAATAACCCATATAGTATGGTGGAAAACTCCACCATATTTCTCTCCCACTTCATTCTCCTCTTTTCATCTTCCATCATAGCAATTATACGATATCCTATATCGCATCATGCCACTGTACTAAAGTAAGTCTATACCCCTCTTCAACAGGTAACACTTCATGTGAAAAATATGGGTTACTTGGAAAAATGATCATGTCCCCCGCTTCTGGTTTGATCTTAACAGCTTCTCCACCTTTATCATAAAGATAATTAAACATCAATTCCCCACCAGAAAAACTCTGAACTCTTTCATCTGCATTACTCACATGACTTGTGGCAAACAATACGGTTGAAAGTTTTCTCTGCGGTGCTACCACCTTAAACCCTATCGTTTGTTCATCTTTATCAATAATTTCACTTGAATCATCTGCATGCTTCACATAGAAAAAACCCTTTTTGTATTCCAGTACCTGTACATCTGTTGATAGTGTCAATGCAACAGTAAAGTACTCTTCTATGATCGGTTTATACTTACTGAATTGCTCATCATAGTAGTTTTGATAAAAGGTATCCAACTTATAAATATTGGTCTTTCTATACTCTTCCACAATATCCGCTTGAACAATACCCGTGATCACCTCTTTTTTTACCTTTGCTTTTCGCTTTGTTTTCTCATCCTCTTGTACTAAAAAAGCCAGTTCTTCACATGCTTCTTTGGAAAAAAAGTTTTTAATAATGAGATAGGGATAATCTTTATATTGACTGGGTAAAAGTTTATTTTCTATCTCTATATTCTCGAATAAAGGATCACAAGATATATGTGTACTGATCTGTATCATAGAGTATGAAATGGGTTGAAAAAAATGTGCATAAAAGCTCCTTGGCTTTTCTTATTTGGAGTGACATTATAATTCAAAAATCAGACATTTATCCTAAAAGATTTCTTAATTTAATGATCTGTTTCTGCTGACCCATAGAGGTAAAAAAGCTCTCCCAATGTATACTATAGTTATAATACGACCAAATATTTTCCTGATGGAGATTCTCATATGCAAATAGATTGGAATAAAAACCCCCTCATCCCTGCTATAGCTCAAGATCATGAGAGCAATGAAGTGCTTATGCTCGCATACATGAATGAAGAAGCGTACAAGCTTACTCTCTCTACAGGATATGCCCACTACTTCAGCCGAAGTAAACAACGTATATGGAAAAAAGGTGAAAGCTCTAACCATACCCAGGAAGTCAAAGATGTGCTTCTTGATTGTGATGCAGACACTGTGATACTAAAGATCAAACAAAATGGTGTAGCCTGTCATACAGGACGTAAGAGCTGTTTCTTTACTTCTGTGATGCAAGATAAAATCGTTTTGGACCAAGAGGTAGATACGGACGCTATCTACGGTGTCGTAGATACCCTCTACCATACGATATTAGAACGTAAAAATGCTCCTGAAGAAGCTAAGTCATGGACAAAAAAACTTTTAGATGATAAAGCACTCATGCTCTCTAAGATCCGTGAAGAGGCAGACGAAGTCTGTGTTGCTATTAACGAAGAGAGTGATGAACAAGTCATCTATGAATCTGCTGACCTTCTCTACCATACACTGGTAGGGTTAGGATATAGAGAAATCTCTCCGGACAGAGTCAAACAAGAGTTGGCCAGAAGATTTGGTATGAGTGGGATCGTTGAAAAAGAGGGACGAAAGAAGTAGAGTGCAAATATCTTAATGCACTCTTTCTAAATAGATCTAACAGCCTCCGGCACACCCTGGGCTATCTGCATTACCCCCTGCAAAATAGTTTCCATCAAAGCTTACCAAAGAGTAGTGTCTTTCCGTTCCAAGCGACTCTTTTAACCCTTCAATAGAGAGAAAACCTAGTGAGTCCGCATCAATTTTATCGGCGATCTCTTCTGGTGTGTATTTTGTAGAGATCAACTCGACTTTTGTTGGAGTATCGATACCATAACGGCATGGATATTTGATCTCAGGTGCAGCAATACGCATATGTACCTCTTTTGCACCTGCCTCTTTAAGCATACGTACGATCTGTTTAGACGTCGTACCACGTACCAGAGAGTCATCAATGATGGCTACTCTTTTCCCTTCTATCAGATGTTTGACCGGAGAGAGCTTCAGTTTGACCTTCAGGTCACGTATCTCCTGTGTCGGTTCAATAAAGGTACGTCCTACATAGTGGTTACGTACGATACCCATCTCAAAAGGGACACCCAGACCATCTGCATAGCCCTTGGCAGCAGCTACACCCGAATCAGGGACAGGAAGCACAAGATCCACATCCGCAGGAGTCTCTTGAGCGAGTCTTTTTCCCATTTCTAAACGCATTTCATACACATTTTTACCATCGATGATAGAGTCTGGTCTGGCAAAGTAGATATATTCAAAAGCACAAGGGTGGAAATCCGGTTCGAAAACCTGTTCTGAAACAGGTTCTTTCCCCTCTTCAAAGATAAGCATTTCTCCAGGTTCTACATCACGTATAAACTCTGCCCCTACCAGATCGAAGGCACAGGTTTCAGACGCGACAATATATCCACCGTCACTTAGTTTACCCAGGCTGAGAGGACGGATACCAAAACGGTCACGGATCACAAACATTTTAGAGCGGCTTTGGATGGCTAAACAATATGCCCCTTCTATCTTTGTCAGCATATCCTTGATACGGTCCACCAAAGAATCTTTTTGGGATTTTGCTATCAGGTGAATAATATTTTCAGTATCCATATCGGTTTGAAAAATAGCACCTCTATCTATCAGTTCATTTCTTACTTCATGTTTATTGACAAGATTACCATTATGTACGACGGATATCTCTCCGAGCTTATACTTGGCAAATACAGGCTGTGCATCTCCGGCAGATTCACTTCCTGCTGTTGAATAACGGTTATGTCCTACAGCACATCTACCATCCAAACTATCTAATATATCCTGAGAGAAAACATCTGATACCATACCACGCTTTTTATACGTAGCGATACGCTTCCCATTGGCTGCGGAAATACCCGTAGCTTCTTGTCCACGATGTTGCATTGAAAAGAGCGAATAATACGCTACTGTAGAAGCTTTTTTTGCACCGAACACACCAACTATTGCACACATATTAAATTCCTAAACAATCATTTATAGAGTAAAGACCACTCTTTTGATTTACGAGCCATGTTGCTGCACGGATCGCACCTTTTGAAAAAGTCTCTCTACTGGTGGCTGTATGGTTGAGTTCTAAAAACTCACCATCATTGTAAAAACCAACCGTATGTCGACCTACGATATCTCCTCCGCGGAGTGCCATCACAGCGATCTCATCTTTAGATCTTGCTCCGATCTGACCATCTCTTCCTGATACCCGTACAGCATCAAGATCCAAGCCTCTTCCTTTTGCAGCAAACTCACCCAATGTTAAAGCAGTACCACTTGGTGCATCCACTTTATGTCTATGGTGCTGTTCCACGATTTCGATATCAAAATCTTCCAGTGTCGCTGCTACCTGCTCGACCAATTGTTTAAGCAAAGCAATCCCTGCTGACATATTTGAAGCATAAAGGACCGGCATTTCTTTTGAAGCTTCTTTGAGGAGATTTTGCTGATGTGCAGTGAATCCTGTGGTTGCAATCACCAATGGTGTAGGATTTTTCAAAGCCTCTTCACAAAGTTCCTGTGTTGCTTCAGGTGCGGAAAAGTCAATCACTACATCACAATTTTCAAGCACAGCTTTCATACTGTTGGTGACCAATACATCAGACGGAACATCTCTTGTTAGTTCACCAAATACATGTAATACACTCAGTTCCAATGCTTCATTTTCTAAAATATTTTTAATCAGGTGCTCACCCATTCTACCTGTACTGCCTACTATTCCGATCTTTGCCATCTATTGTTGCTCCTGAATATATGAAATTACTTGAAGTGCGGCCACTGAACCGTCACCTGCTGCTGAAACTACTTGTTTTGGTGCTTCTATACGTATATCTCCTGCCGCATAAAGCCCTTCGACCGATGTTCTCATACATAGATCTACGATCACTTGCCCTCGCTGATTCATCTCACAGATAAAATCACCGTTTTGATCTTTAAGGACTTCGTTGTTTACATTGTGTCCTACAAACACAAAAAGTCCGGTATTATCCATATGTGTCATTGTACCGTCATTGTGTTTGATATTGACACCCGTCACACCCATTGCGTCTCCAACTATTTCATCGATCACAGCGTTGGTAACAAAATGTATATTCTCTTTTCTCATCGCTCTGTCTATAGTTGCGGGTGCCGCTCTGAATGTATCTCTTCGATGTACCACATAAACATCCGAACAGATATTGGAAAGGTAAAATGCTTCCTCAAGTGCGGTATCACCCCCACCAAGTACGGTAACGGGTTTGTCTTTATAAAAGAATCCGTCACACGTAGCACAGGTGCTTACACCTTTTCCAAAGTATTCATCTTCCCCTTTAATACCAGCTCTTTTCGGTGTAGAACCTGTACAGACGATCACGGTCAGTGCTTCAACACTCTCTCCACCTTCAAGTGTCACAGTAAAGTGTTCACCTGTTTTTGCCACACGCTCTACTTTTTTCATCTCATGTCTAAGACCAAAGTGGAAACACTGCTTTTGCCAGGTATCCATGAAGTCCATACCTGTTTTATCATGTTCAAAGAATCCGGGGTAGTTCTCTATCTCAGAACTCTGTGTGATCTGCCCGCCAGGCATACCCGTCTCAAACAGTGTAACATTTTTAAGCCCACCACGTGTCGTATATAATCCTGCTGTAAGTCCAGCTGGACCGCCACCGATGATTGCGCAGTCTAACATTATGAATCCTTGAACTAAGTAAAATACTTAAGCAAATACTATCTATTATACAATGAAAATACTTGGTTAAAAATTTTAGAAGATTTTATCTAAATATAGATATGAAAGAAGTTTTAAGAGAGGAAGACCCCCTCTTAAATGTATCATTTAGAGTTGTGCGTTAAGTTTTTCAGCGAATGCGTCTTTAGAAGCTGCACCTACCATTTGGTCTACCAATTCACCGTCTTTAAAGAAAAGGATCGCTGGAATAGATCTGATACCATATTTTACTGCGATATCTTGCTGCTCGTCTGTATTCACTTTACAGATAGTCGCTTTCCCTTCAAAATCTTCTGCAAGCTCTTCGATCACTGGAGCGATCATTCTACAAGGTCCACACCATGGAGCCCAAAAATCTACCATTGTTACACCTTCAGCGATAGTCGCATCAAAATTTTCAGCTGTTAAATCTACATATTTTCCCATATTTAATTCCTTTAAATTTGTATACAAATAGTATAACCTAATTTCTTATAAAAACTATTGTTATAGCTTATATTTTTTTAAATTATCTATCTTTTGTCCTAATTATATACAACTAGGATAAAACTTCTCTTATTCAACTTCTTCCAACATGATCTCTGGATATTGGGAAGAACGTGATCCTTCTATGGCCATCGTCCTCTCCCCTTTGACCGTATAGACAAATGATATTTTAGCTTGATCTGTACTGTTCTTATTGGCTCTATGCAGCAGTAAAGAATGGAAGATGATCACATCGCCTTTTTTGAGTGGGGTAGAGACTTTTTTCGCTATCAGTTCGGCATTCTCTTGCGTATCTTCCCTAAAATACTCTTTTACATCAAACTGTTCAGGCTTGAATTGCATCAAATGGCTTCCAGGTATGAATTCAAGCACACCATTCTCACTGTACTCATCATCCAAAGCCAGCCATACACTCACCAGATTATTATCTGAATAACGCCAATACCTTCTGTCCTGATGCCAAGCTGTTGCTCTGCTGTAATGAGGCATTTTTGTCATGATAGAGTTATGATGGGCGGTCGTGATGACCACTCTGTCATCCAGTATCTGCTGTAAAACAGGACGGATATCGACATCTTCCATCCACTCTTTGAAAAGAATATCTCTCTCATACACCTGCCGTAACCTGCGGACGATCATATGCGTTTCATTGGATCCACTGCTGTAATCCACCACCTCGGTACGATACTCTTTGGATCTCTCATCATACCCTATCTCTGTTTCAATCGGTTCAATTTTATGTTCTAAATGTGCTTTGGCGACATCCAGTATCGCGTCACATTTTTCTTGGGGTAAAAAATTTCGTAAGACAATAAAACCATTTTGATGAAATTGTTGAAGCTGCACATCGGAGAGTCTCATATAGGTGCCTTTAAAGTATCATTGAGCAGATTATAGCGTAACATTCTCTATAAATTCTACCTCATCATACCGAATGATCAGTGCATCGATACTAAATGCACTGTCAATGTTTTTTGTTTTCATATAGTAATGTGCAGAGTTGATGATCTTTCGGAGTTTAGAAGGTGTCACATTATAGACAGGATCAAACTCTGTTTTTCCGCTCTTCACGTCTATAAAATGCAAGCTATCATTACAACTGGCGATGATATCTATCTCACCAAGTTTTCTTGCGAAATAATTACGCTCCAAGATCATGAAACCTTTCTGTTCTAAAAAACGTGTGGCCAAGGTCTCGCTCTGATTACCGAATTTTTTAGGGTCTTCTCTTGTCATGTTATAAAACCTTATCACTTGTTCGTCTGTGTTGCTTTAAATTTGATGATTAAGTATAGACCAAAAGAAAAAAGGGAAGAGAAAAGTATGTCATATTGACATTCTTTTAGCAGAACTTTCTTGTTCTTACTCTCTGTAGGTGAAGTGAGAAAAGGTATAAAGTCCAAAAATGAGATACAAAAAATAACTCTATTGGTAGAAAAAAGACAAATCAGATAAAATTTATCCTATTTAAAGCTATCTTTGATATAAGAGTGAATAAACAACATACTAAAGGACATAATCATGACAAACAATGAAGTAACGTCTCAAAAAGAAGATAAAGCGTATGCTACCATATCCTTCACGGATACGGTAGCATTTAACTATACCTTACCCGGTGATAAAGAACCACAAACCATAGAACATGAGCTAACCTTCATTTGGGAAGATACGATCGATAAGTTTATAGAAGAACATGGTACCGACAAACCTTACAAAGTACATACCTTTAAACGGGAAAGAGAACAAAAATTTTTCATAGAACAGATAGAAGGCAGAACGGATGACCTCATAGACGAGGTACAAGAAGAAATAGCCAACAAAATGAAGTTTGGCTTTGACTTTAGTGGACAACTACATAATGACGACTAAATAAAAATTGTAGTGTACACTACAATTATGGATTGCTTATTTGTTGTGTGCATCCTCATCAAGACGATGGAGATGAGTTAAAACCTTATAAAGTTCTCTATTTTATAAGGTTTTGATAACTTCATTATTTTGTACACTTTACATAGTTGGTTAATACATCTTCCCATGCTTTGTCAGAATCAAAATTATTAACCAAAGCACTTTTTGACTGCTCCTCTAAAAAAGCACCCATACCATGCTGAATCATATAATTTGGATAATAGGCTGGTTTGCCTAATTCTTTTAATGCACTGCATATTGTATTTAGCTCACCATTGACTCTTTTTAGTGCTAATTGAAACTCATTCGTATCAGTTTCATTTAAATTGCCTAAATAATTCATTCGTAAAACAGGAATTGCTTGATGTGCAGTCTGGTCTTTGACTCTATGTGCATCGAAACGCCCATATGCCAATGCAGCAAAATAGAGTTCACCGGCTTTTTGATAATCTGATTTCTCTAGACACTTTGCAATACCAACAAAAATATCTGCAGGAGTGTTTGTATTACTAAGTTCTTTTACTTCAATACAATTAGTTGGGTATTTTGATTCTAAATTTCCTTTTGTCTCAATCTTATAAATTTCTGCATTTACAGTAACAATGCATAGTGTAGTAAATACGAATAAGAATTTTTTCATGTGTCATGCTCTCCTAAAGTTTTTATTGTAACTGTCATATTTCAGCGTAGAAATATAAATGACTTAGAGAACTTCAACACTTTTATTTAATGCAGGAAGCCACTCTATTGATATAAAAGGTTTACCATCCTTTTCTTTACACGTTTCTAAAGGTTTTATCGTCATTCTAGTTGCTTTATGACTATGTATGTTGCGTTTCTTGATTTCAACATCATACATATCATCTTCATAGACGGCATTCATGGAATATATGTAGTTACTCTTTGGTGTAACATATGCACCTAATGTTATATTTTGTGATCCGGACAATAATGACACTGTCTTAAAATTAATTCGAAGATAATAGTGTTTATTATTCATAAGTGCAAACTTGTTTATCCCGTTCTGGAGTTTCACTTCCCCTTTCATCTTCTGATTACACGGTCCATCCAATTCATACACTTCTAAATATGTACTACTGTCAGCCTTGACATTCACGGTAAGATTTTTCTTGCCCTGCTGCTGATAAGCTCCTGGTGAAGAAGAGCAGCCATTCAGCAGTAGTACTACACTAGTGAGGGTATAAAATAATAATTTACGTAACATAATTATGGTGCAATATTTGGGCATGATCTAGATCCAGTTTTTGCCCAATTCTTTATAGCGTTAACAATATCTTCTTGAACCCCCATTAACATTGATCCGCGATAAATATCAACTTGTGTTTTATTACCTTTATTATGTAAATCTACAACTGCAATAAAATAACCATCTTTGAAAGCCTCACCATAAATAGCAGATGTCATACCTGATTGTAGACTATCTGAATCACCTTTTACTTCTAAAGTTGATAATGTACGGCCTCTTTTAAACTTTGTTTTATAGTACATGGTGTCCGTACTTGTTTGCATGTAGTATCCATTATGTGTTGTACTTGTATGTTTAAATGCTTTATTTAGACATTTATTTGAATTCCTTTGAAGTAAACTAGCAACTTTATAATATGGACGATTAACAACAAAGCTATCTTTTTTGGTACTGAACATACCACTGCCTACTGAATCACGAACCTCTTGAGGAGTAGTCGGTGATGATGAACTTGCACATCCACTAAAGATACCTGTTAGTAATAGAGCACTGGAGATTATTATAATTTTTTTCATTAAACATCCTAAATTTTGAAGTTTAAGATTGTATCAAGGTTAAGATTTAATTAAGCTTCTATATATCCTAATTTTATATAATAACTTATATTAATATATAAAGAGGGAGAAGAGTACATGAAGTATTTTGGAGTAATTTTTACATTCATTATGTTGTTTTCAAATCAACTGATGGCTGAAAATGAGACAAATTTAACGGCAGAGCAAGAGCAAGAGCAATATATTACTGAAGCTAACAAAATTTTGGATTCACTGAATCCTCAACAAGGTGAGATAAAATTACCTAATGGTGTGGCAACACTACAAGTGCCAGAAAACTTTTATTATCTTAGTCCGGAAGATACAGAAACTGTGTTGGTAAAAATATGGGGGAACCCTCCTGGAGGAGAAAAAACACTGGGTATGATTTTCCCTACCGGGGTAACACCGTATGACAATACCGCTTGGGGTGTGACAGTTGAATATGTGGAAGATGGTTATGTCTCTGATGAGGATGCCGATAAAATAAATTATGATGAACTTCTCTCTGACATGAAAGAGAGTACTGCTAATGCGAGTCAAGAACGTATAAAACAAGGGTATGATGCCATTAGCTTGATTGGATGGGCTGCTAAACCATACTACGATGAAAAAACACATAAGCTGCATTGGGCGAAAGAGATCAAGTTCGGTTCACAAGAGATCAATACGCTCAATTACAATATTCGAGTGTTAGGACGAAAAGGTGTTTTGGTCTTAAACTTTATTGCAGGTATGGATCAGTTGGATATGATAAATTCTAAAATTGATACAGTCTTGAAAATAGCAGACTTCAATGAGGGTTCACGCTATGCAGATTTCAACCCTGATATCGATACGGTCGCAGCATATGGAATTGGTGCATTAGTTGCTGGTAAGGTTGCAGCAAAGGTCGGTATTTTAGCAACAATATTACTGTTTTTGAAAAAATTATGGATTTTCCTTCTTATCGGTGCTGGTGCTTTTGTGAAGAAACTCTTTAGTCGTAAGAAAAATGATGAAATTATAGAAGAAACAGTAGTAAATGAGAATATAGATAAAGATGATACTGAGATTAAACAATAATTAGGATTCTTATGGCGTATATCTTAGATCAGAATAAAAAAAGACATAACAGATAAATAGCCTATATAAGCTATGCGGTACAAATATAGAGAAACTTAACATGGGGAGAACATGAAAGATAAAGATAATTTAAAAGGCTTGGGTGGATGGTTGATACTGGTTGGTATTGGGGTTGTAGTTGCCCCCATCAGATTAATATATGAATACGGTCCAATGTACTATTCTATCTTTACAGATGGATCATTTGAGGTATTGACAACTCCGGGTACAGAAGCTTACAATTCACTCTGGGGTCCACTACTGATCGGTGAAGCACTTGGTAATACATTTTTAGTGCTTGCATCTATCTATCTTGTTTATCTATTTTTTACTAAACATTATCTATTCCCTAAGATTTATATTGCCATTATTCTATTCTCTCTTGTCTTTATCACTTTGGATGCATGGGTCGGTTCACTTGTTATTACGGATGAACCTATGTTTGATCCAGCAACAACTAAAGAGTTCACACGAAGTTTAGTAGGAGCAGTAATATGGATTCCGTATATGCTTGTTTCTAAAAGAGTAAAAGCAACATTCATCGAGCATAAGCCTGAAAAAATACTTTGAGTGTTATAAAGATCTTTCTGAGATATGTTTAAAAGAGTATATAGATGAATATTGAATTAGCAAAAAAGATAGGCAGAAGAAAATCACTAAAATCTGCAACTATAGGTGTAATTCTTATCTATATTATATTTGTTATAGGGGCAGATAAGGAAGGCTTCATATATTCTCTTGTGTGGGTTTTTACAGATCAATATAGAATTAATATTTTAATAGGTATTTTAATATTTTACTTCTTTGCCTATATTGTTGGAGGGAAAGCAGGATATGAAATTTTAATAGAAAAGAAACGTTGGTATAAACTCATTGGAGTCAAATATGCAATGATTGTACTGTTGATAACAGCATTCTTATTTGGATGGACTGGATATTTTCAGGAAGGATTATCTGTACCTGAAATTTTTTCAGATGCATCACCTGAATTTATTGAAGCGTATAAAGCACAGCAAGAACCATTTTATGATTATGTGTTTAAATCATTCTTTTGGATAACACTTGCAGGAAGCATTCCTGCTGTTATTGTAGGTATGTTATTTGGAAGATCAATCAAAAAATCATTATAAATCTATTTCAGGTTTTGAGTAGTTAGAAATAATAAGGTTACAATGAAATATTTAGTATATATAGTTTTATTTTATAGTTCATATGCACCGGCTTTAGAAAGTATATGCTATGGCAGTACATCAAATGGTAGACTGGAAAATGGCGTACAACTTCCAAGTAAAGGGAATAACTTCGTAAGTTACAGTAAAACAGCAGAGATATTAGGCAGAACATATGTGCATTCAAAAGTAAAGGAGATTATATTAGCCTCATATAAATCTCTAGAAACAGAAATGCCTACAAAAGTTTATAAATATGCCGAAACAGGTTTTAAAGAAGGAGGTAAATTCTCTCCTCATAAAACACATCAAAATGGTTTATCAGTAGACTTCATGGTTCCTGTAGTGAACAATAAAGGTAAATCAGAACATCTGCCTACACACATATTCAATAAGTTTGGATATGCCATAGAGTTTGATAAAAAAGGTCACTACAAAGCGTACAGTATTGATTATGAAGCTATGGGAGCACATATTGTTAGCCTACATAAAAGTGTAAAAGAGAGAGGTGCAAAGATATGGAGAGTAATCTTTGATCCGGAACTACAACCTTACCTTTTTCGAACCAAATATGGAAAATATCTTAAAACACATATCAATTTCTCCAAGAAAAGATCTTGGGTAAGGCATGATGAACATTATCATGTTGATTTTATAGTGAAATGTCTTAAGTAGTAAATCATATGGAAACAAAGAAATTACGTATATACTTGACATATATTACAGTATCACTGTATTTATTTTTACTGCTTCCCACGTTTTACGTGGTAACCCATACATCAATTAATAATGAACAACAAAAGTCAGTTTTAAACTCAAACCACTATATGCATTCCCACAAACATCGTGGGAACGAAGAAAAAACACAACGACAAATAGAAAGACTGTCTCAAAGGTATAAAGAAGTAAAAGGGCAAATTAAAAAAAGAATCTTAACAACATATACTACGTATAGTTTTCCCACAACTCTATTTGGTCCACACATAATTTGTAGTATTCTTTTGTTTTGTTTTAAATAAATCTTCTTCAAAATTATTTTTTTCATAAAATATATTCAAACTTTTGCTAATTGATAGCAATGTTATAGTATTAAATTCTTTTTTTAAACAGTTTATTAAATATGTCCCCAAACCACTCTTCTGATAATATGCATCTATTGATATTTGATTTATATAAATCTTTTTTAAAAATTCGTCTTTTATCTTATAGTCTATAAATCCAACTCTATCGATATCTATATATAAATCCAATCTACTATTATTTTTAGTTTGATGTTTATACGCTGTTGTTATATTCTTTGGGTTTTTATTTTCATTAATTATGTTAAATGACTTCTGCTTTGTTGTATTGATATCTATTGTAATAGGGGCTTCCTTAGGGTGAGCACATCCGTTATGGATAAAAGTGCATCGTGAAAAAAGCCTAACAAAAATCTGTTTAATGTTAATTTGAGTAGATCTAAGCTTTAAATATGGTTATAGAATTTTTAAAGGATTATAAAAACGAAGTCAAATACAGATCGAATATTTGAAATTACATTCAGTATATCATAATAATAAGTATTAATGATAAAAAGGACATGACTGCATCAAAAGTTTCGAAATAATGTGATAGGAAATTAAAACCTTATAAAATGTTCTATATAAGGAAGTTTTATAATAAAATTGTTAAAAAAATATAATGGAGTCAAAGAAGAATAGGCGAGTCTCTAAGGTCGCAAATCACGACCTCAAAATCTAACCCAAAACCCTCTACGCACTTACAGGAATAATGTCGACCTGAATCGATTTAAATGCAGCTGTCATGATCAGTTCATCACTCTTATCACCGAAAATCTTATTGAGTTTTGAATCCACATGGTGAAACGTGGTATAGAGTGTTTTAGGACGTACTTTATCTGTGAATTTTACCTTTAATGGATTTGTTTGACCATACTCGGTTTTGAGGATCACCCTCTCCGTTGGGAAATCTGCACTATCGCTTTCATGTACTAAAAGAATATCCTCTGTATGTTTTTTCATGAGGTTCTCTGTATATTTGGTTTGCGCGGAGTTATTATAGTGGGCCATGATTCTTCCAGTCGTCAAGTGGTAGCCCTTAAGTGCTTTATTTAGAATCTCTTCGATCATCCCTGAGAGTTTATACCCATGGTATCTGAATGCTCCGATACCATCTTTGGTTCTAAAATCTTCTCTATGCAGTACCGGTGTACCACCCTCTTCAGTGATCGGCCAGGAAATTCCCTGCTTTTCATTGGCTCTAAGCATCTCATAAGAGGCACCACTGAATCTATTTGTTGCAGTTTTTCTCACATCATTCCAGATATCTTCAGAGGTTTCAAAACCGAACTCCCCTCCCATTTTCTCATCAAGAAGTTTGATCACTTCCCAGTCATCCGGAAGATCAGAGTGTACCAGTGGCGTTGAGAGGTGGACTTTTCTCATGGCATTGATATAGATACCTGTTTTTTCATAGGCTGATTTAACACCCACTACGATGTCTGCACGTTCTGCAATATCTGTCATGAACAGCTCTTGTACAAAGATAAGCTCGAGGTTTTCAAATGCTTTTGTGATCTTATTGATATTCGGATGAATATGCGTGAGATCTTCACCGATATTCAACACACCTTTAATGGTTCCGTCAAGCATGCCATCCACCAACTGAGGTGTCATAAGTCCCACCTCTTTTGGTGCAGTGTAGTCCGGTGCATAGTAAGGAAGCATACCCATATCACAGGCACCTTGTACGTTCGTTTGACCTCTTAAAGGCATTACACCCGCACCATCTTTACCGATGTTCCCGGTCATCAGTGCCAAATGGACGATAGCCATGACCGCGTAAGAGCCATCGACATGTTCAGTGATCCCAAGTCCCCATAAAATAAGAGATTTCTTCGTTGCATACTCACGGGCGATCTCCGGGAGCATATCTGCCAGATACTCATACCCTTCCACTTCTCTGAAAAATTCAGGATTCGCATAAGGATCATTTAAAATGTTCTCTTTAAAGTGTTCAAAGTTCTTTGTTCTGTTCTTGATAAAATCTTTATGGTACAGCTCTTCAGTGATGATCGTATATGCCAACATATTGAGTACAAGCAGATTCGCTTCATGTGGTGTGACTGCTTTATATTTTGAGAATTTATGCAATTTGATCTCACGTACATCAAAACATGCGATAGGTGTACCCTTTTGTGCCGCTTTGATCATACGGTTACCGACAATCGGGTGTGCTTCAGTCGTATTGGAACCCATTACGATCATAAATTCTGTTTTGTAAATATCATCAAACGGGTTACTTGCAGCCCCCTCACCGATGGTCAGTCTCATTCCCTTGAGTGATGGAGAGTGACAGACTCTGGCACAGTTGTCTACGTGTGGAGAGTTCAGTGTATAACGCGTGAACTTTTGGAAATAGTAAGCTGATTCGCATGAAGTTCTAGCCCCTCCAAGCGAACAGACAGATTTTTCACCATATTGTGATTGAATATCTTTGAGCTTCATTGCCCCTGCAGTGGTAGCAGCATCCAGATCAGTCTCATACCAGGTATCATCAAGATCAGTAAGCGAACTGGAAATCGCTTCTTTAATCTCAGGGTTCTTCTCTAAAAAGCTTTTGCGGATACGTGGCGTTCTTAATCTCTCTTTTGCATCAACAAAGTCATATCCATGTGTCCCTTTAATACAAAGTTTTCCTTCAGATGTAGCGCCATCCGGATGTGCAAAAATCTTCTTGATTTTATTCTCTTTTGTGTCAACCTCAGCTGCAATATCACAACCCACACCACAATACGCACAAACACTGTCTATTATTTCACAATTGTTATCAGCTTTTTTTGTCATCATGTACCCTTTTGTACTTAAATAGGAGTAATTTTATCCTATTTTAATTAAAATTATGTTTTTTTAAGTAAGTGTTGTTACTATCTGCCAAATTATATCAAAAAAGGACACTAATATTTACATTTAGTGTAGAGTACAGATATATATGATCCCTGTAATTCAAACATTAAGGAAAATTCAATGACTACACAAGTTAAAAACCGCTGGTTCATGGCCCTGGCTGCGATGGCAATTCACATATCTATAGGCTCTGTCTATGCATGGAGCGTCTATGTAAAACCTATACAGTCCACCATGAACTGGACACTGACGGATGTCACTATCACTTTTTCTATCGCTATCTTCTTCTTGGGTCTCTCTGCCGCACTTATGGGTAAATTCGTAGAGCGTAAAGGACCAAGGGTTGCTGCGACACTTGCAGCTGTTCTATTTGGTCTGGGGACTGTTGGTTCCGGTCTGGCTATCCACCTGGAGTCAAAACTGCTGCTTTACGTTACCTATGGTATTTTAGGAGGAGCTGGACTTGGTATAGGGTACATTTCTCCTGTTTCTATGCTTGTCAAATGGTTCCCGGACAGACGGGGTATGGCAACGGGACTTGCTATCATGGGCTTTGGTTTTGCCTCTGCCATCTCAGGGCCTGCCATAAAAGTCCTGATCGATTCTGTAGGTGTCTCTTCAACTTTTTATATTTTGGGTTCTATCTACTTCATTGTAATGTTTACTGCAGCACAATATCTTGCCAATCCTCCAGAAGGATATATGCCTGCACATTTCACTGCTGCCATCAATGCAGGGAAAAAGAAGCTCAAAGAGGACCTGGTAAACATTACACGTGATGAAGCCGTCAAAACTGCCAGATTTTACGGACTTTGGATCATGCTTTTCATCAATGTGACCTGCGGTATCGCGATCATCTCTGTCGCTTCTCCGCTCTTACAGGAAGTCATAGGTATCTCTGCTTTGGCTGCCGCCTCAGCCGTAGGACTTATGGGTATATTCAACGGTGCAGGTAGAATTGCATGGGCAAGTATCTCGGATTACTTGACAAGACCTGTCGTCTTTATCCTTTTCTTTATCACGCAGATCATTGCATTTTATATGCTTACTACCGTGACAAGTATACTGCTCTTCCAGATCCTCCTTTACTATATCATGACCTGTTACGGCGGTGCATTTGCTTCTGTTCCTGCCTACATCGGTGATATATTCGGTACGAAAGAGCTTGGTGCTATTCATGGGTATATTCTTACTGCCTGGGCGTTAGCCGGTCTTGTAGGTCCTATCATCATCGCCTATGTCAAAGACACAACGGGGAGTTATACGGGTACCTTGTATGTCTTTGTCGCTCTTTTCGTTGTGGCTCTCATTACCTCACTGCTCATGCTTGTAAACATCAAAAAAATAAAAAATAAGCAGATAATGGCATAGTTTTCTATACTTAATTGAGCCCTATAAAGATAAATAAGAGTAAAATTCTCTTATTTATCCTAAAATTAAAGTTTGTATTAATCTTACTCTGTTATTATCACGAAAAATTAAAACCAAAGGATGACTATGTCAACTATAAATATAGCCCAAGAATGTGGATGCTTCAGAAGAAGTGAATTAGAAAACAATGTTACGTTTGATAACAAAGATGATGCGATGATGAAAGCACAAGATATGGTAAGCCATATGAATGAAAAGTTCTGTGGTAAACATGGATTTGAACTTAGAGAAAGTGGTGATAACTTTAGCATCACTATGAAAGTACCTCAAGCAGCTGCTTCAGGTGGATGCTGTGGTGGAGGGCACTGTTCATAAGAACAGTTCTTCCAATCAATAATGTCGTGGCGAACGCCCTCGTAAGCGAAGCGATTCGAGAGCCACGACGATTTTTTGCTTCGTTTGTTCTAAAAAAATGAAGAGAGAAACAATGCCTCGATCAAGCAAAGAGGCAATCATATAAAATTAACAAAACGTTAAACTATTATTTAAAATTCCCAAACACCAACGGTGCTTTAAGCTCAAGCTTTTTCACTTCAGAAATTACAGCCTGAAGATCATCTATCTTCTTCCCCGATACACGTACTTCATCACCCTGTATAGATGGTGTGACCTTTATCTTCATATCTTTGATCGCTTTAACGATCTTTTTGGCTTCATCTTTATCGATCGTGTCAACGATACGGTAGATCACTTTTGTATTACCGCCGGATATGCCTTCAGTTTTCACCTCTTCAAGTGACTTTCCTGCGATACCTCTTTTGATCAGTTTGGAGATCAGTATATCTTTGAGTGCATCTATCTTGGAGTCTGTAGAAGAGCTGAGACTCAAGGTCTTACCCGCTTCATTGAGGTTGATCTCGGCTACCAATCCTTTAAAATCAAAACGTGTAGCCACCTCTTTTTGGGCCATGACGACCGCATTCTTTAGCTCCATCATGTCCAGTTTTGCTGATATATCAAAATAGTGGTCTTTTGCCATCGCAGCTCCTTTACTTCTCGATCCTCATCATAGCGATCTTACCATGTACCACATCCAGTTTTTCTAAAGCGATCATGGCATCTTGCATTTTACTCTCTCTGCAGGTATGTGTTGTAAAAAGCAGTTTGGCTATCTCATCATTTTTAGTAGGCTTTTGAAGCATTGCTTCTATAGAAATATCAAATTTTCCAAGCGTTGAAGTGATCGCTGCAAGCACACCACTTTTGTCATCCACTTCCAGTCTTAGGTAGTACTGGGTCACAATATCCTCTTTAGGCAGAAGCTTAAGCCCACTCTCTAAACCTTTTTTATATCCGAGCATAGGCCCCTGGTTACCACGTACGATATCAACAATATCTGCTATGACTGCAGAAGCAGTAGCATCACCGCCAGCACCAGGTCCGTAGTACATGGTTTCACCTACACGGTCACCTACCACAGTGACTGCATTCATCACACCGTCCACTTTGGCGATCATAGACTCTTGCGGTATCATGGTTGCATGCACTCTAAGCTCTACCCCCTGACCCACTTTTTTGGCGATACCAAGCAGCTTGATCTCATAACCGAACTCTTTTGCAAAAGAGACATCTGTTTGCGTGATATTCTCTATACCTTCAATGAGGATATCTTCAGGTTTTGCATCCAACCCATAGGCGATACTTGCCAAAATGAGCAGTTTGTGCGAAGCATCAAACCCACCCACATCAAACGTAGGATCAGCCTCTGCATACCCCAGTTCTTGAGACTCTTTCAGGATCTCATCATACTGTGCACCTTCATTGATCATTTTGGTAAGCATATAGTTACATGTACCGTTCATGATCCCCTGAATAGACTCTATATGGTTTGCTGAAAGCCCGTTACGCAATGCCCCGATGATAGGTATACCACCAGCGGTACTTGCTTCATACATCAAAGGGATGTCACCGGCTATCTCTTGCAGTTCATAACGATGGTACGCAAGCAGTGCTTTATTCGCAGTCACAACGGCTTTACCGTTCTCAAGCGCTTTTTTAACGAGTCTGTAAGGCTCATCCACACCGCCCATCAACTCTATCACGATGTCGATCTCTGGATCATCAACCACATCATATGGATTATCACTTAGTGTAATGCTTACCCCTCTATCTTTCGAAAGATTTTTCACCACACCCGATTTTACAACGATCTTTTCTCCGGCTCTGGCTTCGATGATGTCACCGTTCTCTTCAAGTATCCTTGCAACACTTGCACCGACAGTACCTACACCTAAGATTCCTACTTTAACCATTCTTTTTCGCCTCTTCCAGTTCTTTGAGGAACTTCTTGATATTTCTCGCAGCTTGACGGATACGGTTTTCATTTTCTATCAGTGCGATACGTACATATTCATCCCCGTATTTACCAAATCCTATACCAGGACTTACAGCAACTCCTGCATGAAGAAGAAGTTGTTTTGAAAACTCTAAAGAACCCATCTCTCTTGCTACTTCAGGTATCTTACCCCAGATGAACATGGATGCACTTGGTTTTGCCAATGGCCAGCCTGCATTGGTAAATGCTTCTATCATCACATCACGTCTTTTCTCATAACGAGGAATGATCTGCTCATCAGGGATATATCCATGCTCATCGAGTGCTACTGTCGCAGCCACTTGGATCGGGGTGAACATTCCATAATCTAACCATGATTTGATACTCTGGAGTGCCCCTATAAGCTTTTTATTTCCTACGATGAAACCTACTCTCCAACCTGCCATATTATAAGACTTTGAAAGTGTATACGACTCAACAGCCACATCTTTTGCACCCTCCACACTCATAATCGATGGTGTCGTGTATCCATCAAATGTGATATCTGCATACGCAATATCTGAAATAATATAAAAACGTTTCCTTTTCGCCAGTGCAACCAGTCTCTCGTAAAACTGTGGTGTCACTGTCGCTGTCGTTGGATTGTGTGGGAAGTTCACCACCAAGAATTTTGCCTGAGGTACGGAATTGTCCAGTGACTCTTCTACATCTGCCAAAAATCTGTCTTCATCTACCTCAAATGTGTTTTCATCAAAAATAAGCTGCATCTTCTCAACATTGGCTCCAGCCAAAATAAATGCCTGAGAGTGAATAGGATAAGTAGGGTCTGGGACAATAGCAACATCACCCGGGTTGGAAATCGCTTGTACAAGATGCACATATCCTTCTTTACTCCCCATTGTGGCAACGATCTCTGTATCAGGGTCGAGATCTGCATTGTACTTACGCTTATACCACTTGCTCATTGCCAAACGAAGTTTATAAATCCCTTTACTTGCACTATACCCATGTGTTTTTGGTTTTTGAGCCGTTTCACATAGTTTATCGATGATAGGTTGTGGCGTAGAAGCATCAGGGTTTCCCATAGAAAAATCTATGATATCCACCCCTTTTCTTCTGAGGTCCATTTTAATCTCATTGATCTCTGCAAAAAGATACTTTGGCAACCGGTTTATTTTTTCAAATTGAATTTCATCAAACATGCTTTACTCACTTTACATTTTTTTTCATTTTTATCATTAGTCCCATCCAGACAGTACTAAAATTGGCTTACAGGTTCAGTCGAAACATTTCCTTCTTCCACCATGGCTTTACCACTCTCTATATGCTCTTTAGGAACAACATCTTCTACTGTTTCTTCTACTACTCTGTTTGTATCCATATTGCTGACAACCACATTGGCAATACTGAGATCTTCTATGCTCATCTCTTCTTTATTTTCTTCATTATCCATGACAGTATTTTCTATCTTTTGTTCATCGATAAAGGGGATGAGCCCACTCAAATGGTTTTTATCGAACTGTGTAAAAAAATACCAAGAAGCATACGCCAAAAGAGCCAAGACAAGAAATAAAAACAATTTTGATTTCCCTTTTTTCTCTTCATCCATAGGATGCACTACAGTAAAACCTTTCTCTTCTTTTTCATTCGAGTAATAGGCCAATGCTTCTTCTTTTAACTGACTTAGATCTGCTTTATACTCTCGTTCTAGAATAGAGATAAAACCTAAGGCTTTGATCTTTTTTATTGCATCAAAATTTGCAGCCAAAAGATTTTCAAGATTCTCTTCAGATATCTTTGTCTTTTGACTGATACTTTTTATCGTATTTTCTTCAAGTATCTCATTTAATTGCATAACCCATCCTATGTATTAAAATCGCTGCGGCTGCACTCACATTCAATGAGTCAAATGCATGTTTCATCTCTATCGATACCCTATGATCCAGTTTAGCTATGACCTTCTTGGAAAGTCCTTTGCCTTCACTCCCCAACACAAGTACACGTTTGGTGTCAAATGTCATCTCTTGTACATTTTCTCCATCCATCGAGGCACCATAGAAAGTAAATCCAAGTTGCTGAAGTTCATTAAATGTATCTAAAATATTTGCTGAGATCATAAAGGGCATATCCAGCATAGCACCGGAACTTGTACGTGCAATGGCAGCAAAATTAAGCTGCTTGACCCCTGCCGAAATTACAGCATCCGCACCGAGTGCATAAGCAGACCTTACAATGGCCCCTATATTCCCCACATCTGTTAAACCATCCAGTACAACAATAAAATCATTTTTTTTGATCTCTGTCAGAGTGCTTTGTTCAAATGCTTCCATCTCAACCAGTATTCCCTGGTGATTTCCGCCCTTACTCATAGATTGGGCCCACTTCTCTTCTAAAAACTTAATACTATTATGGTATTTATGGAACAGCTCTTTAGGAAGTATTCCCTTCTTAGCAACATAGACAGTTTTTATTTTCTCCGAATGCTGCTCCAGAGCATGCAAACAGACTTGTTTTCCATATATAATCATAAAAATGATAACCTTTTTATCCTAGTTACTAATTGAGTGATTTTACCTTTTTTTTGCTTTTACAGTGTTAAGTAGTTTGTGTGAGTTCACTATACCACTCTTTGACACTTTTATCACTAAGCTGTGCAAGCAGTTTCGCTTTAGGTTTTGGGGGTAGGTCCAAACTTAAGACTTCGGTAAAACTAAGACTTTTTTCTATACTTTTTTGGGCTTTGATGATCACTACCCATTCACCGCGTATGTTCAACTCTTTGAATTCTTCATTGAGTGATTTAGCTGTACCTCGATAGTATCTTTGATATTTTTTACTGATCTCTTTTGCCAGAAAAAGTTCTCTATCCTCATCGAGTATCACGATCTCATTTAAAAGTTTTTCCAGACGGTGAGGGGCTTCATACAATACGGTGTTGTAGCCATTGCTCATCGCTTCACTCAGTGCGGTACTTCTCTCTTTGCCTTTGTGCGGTAAAAATGCATAAAAAAGAAATTTTCCCTCTTCAAAACCGCTTGCTGCATACGCTGTGGTCACTGCAGATGCCCCAGGAAGCACATCGTAGGGTATGTTGTTTTCTTGTGCATAAGCAACAAGGATCTGTCCGGGATCAGAGATGATCGGCATACCCGCATCACTGACATATACTACTTCTTTGTCCCCTAAAATGCTGCCAAACTCCTCAAGTCTCTCTTCTCCATTATGTTCATTAAAAGAGTAGAACGATGCATCAGGATACATCATATCAAACCGCTCTTCGAGCAGACGCAAAAGTCGTTTGGTCTGACGTGTATCTTCACATAAAAAGAGTTCAGCTTTTTCAAAAAGCTTCATCGCTCTGATCGTAATATCTTGGGGGTTTCCAATGGGGGTGGGAATAAATGTTAACATAGTAAATACTTTAATGTATGAAGCGTATAAGTGAGTGCTTAAAGAGAAAGCAAACTTAGCATGACTGCAAGCATAGAGAACATACTCTCTATGCTATCAAGATTAACTTAATTTATATTTGTTCTTGAACTTCTCTACTCTACCAGCAGCATCAAGAATTTTTTCAGAACCTGTAAAGAATGGGTGACATTCGTTACAAATATCAATACTTAACGCTTCTTTATTTGTTTTTGTTTGAAATGTGTTACCACAAGCACATGTAACTTTACACTCAACATAATCTGGGTGAATTTCTTTTCTCATTTTCTAACCTTTTAGTTTATTTTGTGTGTCAGGCAACTAACCTGCTCTAGCCGATGACTCTTCCTTTTTCAGAAAAAAGGGGCATTGCAACGCTCTCAGGCGAGACAATATAGGGCGAAATTATACCCAAATAGTTTTAAAAAATTATAAAACGCCTCTCTGCCCATCAGGAGCATACAAGCCTCTACCAATCCTCATCATCATCTGCAAAAGCAGCAGCGGCTTCTCTTTCATACGCTTCATCTTTCTCCTGCTGCAACTGTGCATCGGTCAATACCGCTTCATGCAGGAATTCACCAAAGAAGGTTTGAGGCTCTGAATTCGCTATGAAAAGATAGGTTCCCGCAACAAGTCCGATCATCGTTAAAGCAGTGATCACTTTTTGAACAGGGTTGAACATCTGTATCGGCTCTTTTGCTCGTACTTCACACACACCTCCGGGACAATGTACCGGATCTAGTTTGGTAAAAATTTTATAGAATTTACACCCTACACAGATCGAAAAAGCACTCTCCAAAAATGTAAAAAGAAGACAAAGTACACAGATCAATACTTTGTAAAAAGAGATGTCCCAGTGTATCACAAACCACCATACCATAGGAAGGGCGATAAACCATCCCATCGTCCATGCAAAACGTTTTTGTAATGCACTCACATATTCCGGTTTTTGATTTTGTACAAAAAATTTTCCCACAAGCAAAGAGGGAGAGTAGCTCGGGTTTATGACCCTGACGGTAAAATCAAGAAATAAAAATGCCAGATAGACCCTTGCCACTATTGTGTGGTTAAAACCAATACCGACAAAAATAACGATCATTCCCAACATACCGAGTATACCTGCACCAGCCCGTGCCTCTCGTTCATTGATCACGCCAACATCATATCCTGGGACTTTTTCGCCATATTCCCATAAAAAATTTGGTAACTTCAAACCATTTCCTTTGTTGTCATATCGTCTCATCTACTCATAGGATCGAAACCCAGATGAGCGAATCTAAAAAATAGAATGATGAGTATATCCAAGAAGTATTAATCAAAACATAATATGCCAAAATGTTTCAACATGATACAAGCCAAGTGCTAAAAATCTACAACAGCACTTTCGCCGCAACTGCACATGCCGCACTCTCACTTTTTAATACAAGCGGGGTGTCAAAACCTACAATATCACTCTTTTTGAACAGTGCGACTTCCTCTTCATGAAAGCCCCCTTCACACCCAATGACTATCGTATCGATACCTTCATTTGAAACACAATGATTCTCTGAAAAGTTCAACATCTTGCTATGAGGATTTTTCTCTAAAAACGTCTCCAGGTCATCCGCCATTTCCAACTGCATCAATTCGGATCTTCCTGACTGCTGAGAAGAGTTGAAAAGTATTTTTTCCAGTCGTTTAAAATCGACTTTAAAACTTTTTTGAGAACGTTTACAGTAGATAAAAGTGATCTTTTCTACACCCATTTCATTCAACGACGGAAGCACTTTTTCTATATTTTTAGGGTCGATCACACACCAGCCTATATGCAGTGATACTTTTGCTTTGATCTCAAGTGTTTGACTCTCTTGCAGTTCAAGTATCACGGAACGTTTATCCATGTAAGTGATCAGATAACGATGCAGTAGTCCATCTTCAAGGTTACGAAGATACAAGGTATCCTCTACTTTATGTCTTCGTACTTTAAAAATGTAACGATGCTCGTCTCCAAGCAGGGTAAGCTGAGGCTGACCTGCCTCTTTCTGATAAAGATATAACATGTTTACAGTGCTATCACACCTTTGGCTTTAAGGACCATCAGTACGATCATCACAACCACCAGTAGGATCTGCACGAAAGATATTTTCAAAAATGCACCTTTGAGCAACTTGTGCGCCTCAGCATTGTCTAGATTGGCTATTTTGATCAGCTTATACTTCTTGATCTCTATATACATCAATACCGCCCAGACCACGACCATGATGATCGTCGTTACCGACCAACCCAGATCACCTGTAAACACAGCCACGATACCAGCAAATGCTATCATGGTAGCCAGTGCCTGAAAGATCATCGTATAGATAAAACTTGCTTTTCTGAATCCCAATGGATTGTTTGCTGTCATCATCGGAATCAATAATCCTCCAACCAAAAAGCCCAAAAAGACTTTCACTAAAATACTATGTGCGGCTAACATCTCTTCAACCATATGAATTTCCTGTAATTTTTATTTGTTTAAAAGTGGATTATACCCTATTTAGTTATAATCAACCTAACTTAATTCTAAAGGTTCAATATGCCGGTTTCCATCACCCAAGCACTTGATATTATTGATAAAAATACCCCTGTGGTAAACTCTGAGGTCATACCTATAGAGATGGCATTAGGACGTGTGATGAGTGAAGACTCCATCGCTACATTTGATCTCCCGCGTTTTGACAACTCTGCCATGGATGGCTATGCCGTGAAATGTGCCGATGCGAACAGTACTGTGGAGTGTACAGATGTGATCTATGCCGGTGATGACCCCCAAATGACACTTCAGCCTACAAAGGCCATCAAGATCATGACGGGTGCACCGATCCCAGATGGTTGTGAAGCTATCATCCCCATAGAGAATACCACGGTCATTGGCACACAGGTCACCCTACCAGAAGAGATCAAAAAAGATGGTCATATCAGACGTGCGGGTGAAGATATTAAGAGTGGTTCTGTCTACTTACATAAGGGAGAGAAGGTCACGGCATACAGCATCGCATTGCTTGCCAGCCAGGGAGTGACCCATCTGCGTGTAACACGCAAGATCAAAGTGGCGGTATTTGGTACAGGAGATGAACTACGTCCACACTACGAAAAAATAGCTCCACACCAACTCTACAACTCAAATACGCCTATGTTCCTGGCACGTGCCAAAGAACTGGGATGCGAAGTAGAATACATAGGAAGTTCTGGTGACACGTTAGAGTCTTTGACCTCTGCTATCAAGTCTGCATTGAACGCGGATATCATTATCACATCCGGCGGTATCAGTATGGGGGACAGAGACTTTACCAAAGAAGCTTTTACAAACCTGGGTATGACACTGCACTTTGACAAAGTAGATATCAAACCGGGGAAACCAACTGCGTTTGGGACCATAGGAGAGACTGTTGTGATCAATCTGCCCGGGAACCCACTTGCATCGATGGTAAATTATGAGATGTTCGTACGTGCTGCCATACGTAAAATGTCAGGTATGAAGGCCCATTATCACCATACGATATCCACACAAATGAGAGAAGACTTCACACTAAGGGCAGGTAAACATACCGTACGTCTAGGTATCTTTGACGGAGAGACATTTATGCCGTTCACAAAACAGCTTCCAGGAATGATCTCCCCCTTGGAACAAGCCAATGCCATGCTTATTACCACACCGGAGATCTCGGTGCTTGAAAAAGGCAGAATGGTGAAGATACTACCGATCAATTGGGAATTGACCGCTTCACAAAAGGAAGACTTTTTTACCTTTTAATGGCAAAGAGGGACTTACCCTCTATAAGCTATTTGATTTGTGAAAGATACTCCGCTACTGCTTCGATCTCTTCATCAGACATCGTTGCTACTTGACCCTTCATAAGTGAACCCATACCCGCTACATTTTTGGTACCGGCTTTATACTCTTTGAGAGAAGTGATCAGTGCCTCTTTGTCTTGACCGGCTATGATCGCTGATTTACCCAGGGCTTTGGTCTTACCGTTTGCACCATGACACCCTGTACATTTTGCATAGGCTGCCGGGGCTTCAGGTGTTGCAGATGCTGTCATCGCTGCTGCTTTTTCCTCCACGACTGCCGCTGCTTCAGCTACTTTGGATGCCGCTGTTTCTTTTGCCACTTCTGCCTTTTCTGCTGCTATATCCGCCATCTCTTTTACTTCGACTTTTGCTGCTTCCGCCACCTCAGTTATTTTGCTCTTCGCCGATTCTACAGCATTGATAGTATCTTTTTTCACTGCTTCTGCTACTTTGGTCGTATTCACTTCCGCTGCCACTTTTTGAGTCTCTTCTCCACATGCTGTAAACAACACTGCTGCTGCTACAAGAGAAAGTAATGTACTATTCTTCATATTTCTTTCCTTCTTTCTTTCGTTCAGCTACTATTATAACCAAAAAAAAGGATCTACACTTTTTTTGGATTTTTAATGTGAATATGATTCAGCAGTTTTTCCCAAAGTGCACTGTCGCTCCATTCCTTTTGTACTTGAGGAGAGAATACGATATCTTCAAGCTTGATCGTTCCCATCAGTTCACTATGGGCATCTTCTTTGAACCCTTGTGCATATCCCGTGTCGGTCTCATGTACGATGATACTGTGAAGTTTTACTTCCCTCTCTCCATTTTGCATATCTGTACATGCCAAAACACGTTCCACCATCAGGTAGATCACACGGGAAAACTGTTCGGCTGAAGGGGAAACAGGCAGTTCCACCCATCTGTTACTATAGGTTTTCATCGCTTCTACATACTTTGTATCATCTTTGGACCAAAGTGTGATCGCATGATCAAACGAGTCTATCAGCTCTTTGATAACCCGTTTGGTCAGTCCAAAATCATACACCATTTGTCCGGCATCAAGATAGTTTGACTCTAAAAGTACTTCAATTTTATAAGAGTGCCCATGGATATTTTCGCTGCAGCGCTGTGTGGTACAATCTCGTACAATGTGCGCATTTTCAAATTTAAAAAGTTTTCTGATCAACATCTTTCTTCCTCAAATAGGAGTATATTAATCTGATTTTAACCAAGCTAGCTAAAATTTAGGTTATACACCCTGTGTGGTATCAAAAACACGTATATGCAATCTGTCACTGTACCTAAAATTATGTCTCATACAGAATTCAAACACTGCTTTGTCATTTTTCCAAATCGTATTCCTGCTTTCACCCACAGGCATACAATAGACCGGAAGCTCAGGCAGTATCTGCCGGATGGATGCTATCTCATCCTCTGCGGACGTCTTGACCAGCTCCGCATCGATGGTGAATTTCAAAAAAGACTCTTTGGCATGATCTCGTATGGATCGAAGTGCCTGAGGGATAATACGCTTCTCTTCAGGTTCACCTGAATTGGCCAACTTTAAAGAGAGTGCAAAGATGCAGGAGCTGTAGGCAGGATACTTTTCAAAATCTATTTCGATCGTACCATTGGTTTCAAAAGTGACCTCTATCCCTTCCGAAACTAACCACTCAATGACTGCATAAAACACTTTATCACTATGATACATTAAGGGCTCACCGCCTGTAATGACCACATGCGGTTTATAGCCTATATGGGTGAATTCATTTTGAAGTTTGTCGATCAGTGTTTTGCTCTCATCTACTTTTATCCAGGATTTGGCATAGGCACTGTCTACAGCAAAATAGGTATCGCAGCCATAACGTACTTCACCGTTGACTTCATAACTGGCACCAAAACCGGGACAGTTCAAATTACATCCGCCTGTACGTAAAAAGTACGAAGGCACCCCGGCGTATTTACCTTCACCCTGGATCGAGAAAAACTGTTCAGTAAGGTAAAACATCAGCCACCAGTTTCATAAAAGGCACGTGAGGAGATCTCTTTCTCTTCATTAGGGTTCTCCTCACTCCAACGGTTCTCTTTGGGTTTGTCTTTGAGTACCTGGGCCAAGACATTTGCTGCACCGTGGATATCACCCTTTTTCACTGATTCTGCAATGCTCATCGCTTCATCAAAATAGAGACAGGGAATGAGATTCCCTTCAGCAGTCAAACGTATACGGTTGCAGCTTTCACAGAAATCATGCTTATGCGGGTCTATCAATCCAAACTCTGTACCATCTTCAAGCGCATAATTAAACGATGGACTGGCTCCTTCCCGTCCTAAAGCATGGATCGTATGCCTCTCTTTGACCTTCTCAAGTATCTCTCTACCATGCATACCCTTGAGTGCCTGATCCGCATGTCTGTTTTCCATATACTCTATGAAACGTACTTTGATGTTACGTGCTTTACAGTACTCCAGGATATCAAGGATCTCACCATCATTGATACCTTTAAGAGGTACCATATTGATCTTCACTTTAAGTCCCACTTCTAAAGCTTTCTCGATACCTTTAAGCACTTGGGGAAGTACATCTTTTCCTGCGATCTTCGCTGCCACATCCGCCTTCAGTGAATCAAGTGAAATATTCAGTCTTTTAAGGCCAGCATCCTTCAGTCTTTGTGCTGCTTCAGGAAGAAGATACGCATTGGTTGTTAATGCCAGATCGATATCGGGCTTATAATCAGATATCATCTTGATAAATTTATCCAGGTCTTCTCTGAGTAACGGTTCCCCACCGGTCAGACGAATCTTCGTTACCCCTCCATCAATGGCAACTTTGACAAATAAAAAAAGTTCTTCAAAAGTAAGTAAGTTCTCTTTAGGTACCCATGAAAAAGGTTTTTCCGGCATACAGTACTGACATCTGAAATTACAACGTTCTGTCACTGAGATACGTAAGTAGTTGACTGTACGGCCATGTCCATCTATAAGCATATAAAATCCAATGTATAATTTTTTAAAATTTCTTCAAATTTTTTCTTAGGGTACCTAAATGTAGATAAAAAAGGGATAATGTGTATAAAAAAAGTGAGGACAAGGAAGTTCCCTGTCCTAAGTTACTAAATTAGTGTAGATCTCTCCATTGTGATTTCTTCCACAACAACGCAAGAAGTGAGAAGAGGATAAAGAAACCGATCACGATCGGCCCGATCGCTTCTCTTTTTTCTTTACTTGGATCACCCACTTCAGTCAAGTATGCTTTGACCTTCTCATAGCCTTCATGACTTAATCCCACTCTAGGCATAGAGGTACCGGCCAATTGGCTTTGTGGATTTTCTATAAATGTCTCCATGAAGTGTTCGCTTCTTGCTCTGATGATCATGGAAAGATCAGGAGGAAGTTTACCCATATAGGCTTTCACTGCGTCCTGTTCATCTATCACTTTTATCTTATAGGCAAGTGCCTCTTTTTCATGTTTAAATACAGGTGTTTCACCCAATTGTGTCAGTTTCCCGTAACGCACGGCATGACATCTCATACATGCTTCCATATAAGCTTCTTTAGGGGTTACTTCACCTGCTTTGTTCTCAAGTATATAAGCTACCACATCTGCAATCTGCTGATCATCAGTCATCATAGACTTGATCGAACCCATAGGGTGCATCATCGTATCTGCATACTTATGATCCACGTTCGATGCCATAGCAGGATCTTTGATAAGTGCGATGAGATAATCTTTATCATAAATTGCACCTGCATGATCAAGATTTGGCGGTATTACACCACCCATGTTCATGTTTGCACCATTGTGACATCCCATACATAAACCAAAACCAGCTTCACCTGCTGCAGCATTTCCTTCAAGTTTAGCCACTTTTGCTACATCAGCCCAGAATGCTTCTTTTGCCGCCAGTTTAGAGGCATCACCTGCACGTTCTGCTTCAACGATGTCAGCTGTACCATCATAGATAAATCCATGACTCTCTGTTTTTATCTCATTTCCTTGGGCATCTACTTTCTTGTGCATTTCATGGTGTGCATAAGGCTCTACCAGATAATAGGTCAATAACGAAAAGAAGACAACAACGGCTAATATTTTCAACTCTCTCATGTTATGCTCCTTTCTCTATTTTTTTCTCAAACATGGTAATAACCACCAGGATCGGTCCAAGTGCCAGGAACGTCCATGCAGAGATCTTACCTAAAAGAGCAAATGTAGGATCTGTCGGTGGCAATTTTCCCAAAGCAGTCAATGCGATCATATCGATCAATAATACCCAGAACCACACTTGGAAAAGTCCTCTTTTATGTGCCGGAGCCACATTTGGACTTCTATCGATAAATGGTAAGAAGAACAAGGCTGCCTGTGCAATACCAAACGCGATCAAACCGGCATCTTTTCCAAATGGACGCAGGATCTCATAAGACCACAAGAAGTACCACTCAGGATAAATGTGTGCCGGTGTCTTCAATCCGTCTGCCGGATCAAAATTCACCGGGTCCATCGCGAAGTTAAAGTTATAGAACACCAAATAAAAGAAGAGTATAAAATAGACACCCATTACAAAGACATCTTTACTCAAGAATACCGGAGAGAATGGAATAACTTTAGACTCTTTTTTCTTACCGGCTTTCCAGAGGTCAGCTGCTTCTTTAAAGTCGATCTCTGCACCTTCCTGATTGTTGACATGCGGAATTCTAAGCGTACCAAAATGCAGTACGATAAGCCCTATGATCACCAATGGAAGCAACAATACATGCAACATAAAAAATCTTGTTAAGAATGCATCACCCGGGACATAATCACCACGTATCCACTCAACCAAACCATAGGCTTCAAGTGAACCGCCTGAGAAGAGGTTTGTAATAACCATACCGGCCCAGTAACTCATCTGTCCCCAAGGTAGCATATATCCTGAGAAAGCTTCTGCTGAGAATGCAACAAAGAGTCCCATACCCGAAAGCCAGATCAATTCTCTACCTTTTTTGTAGGAACCATAATAGATACCTGTGAACATATGAATGTAGATGATAAGGAATACGATCGACGCACCCACACCGTGAATATGTCTCCATAACCAACCATATCCTACTTCACTCATGATCGTATAGTTCACAGAATCAAATGCCAGATTTGTATCTGGTTTATAATACATCAGTAAGAAGATACCTGAAATCACGAGCATACCGAATGTTGCTGCCAGGACCATACCCATAGCCCAAAGAAAGTTTATGTCTTTTGGGATCCAGTATTCTGTATTAAGTACTCTTTTGAGTGTATTGATCGCTAAACGCTGATCCAACCACTCATTCAGACTGTTTGCTTTTTCAAAATGTGCCATAACTCCCCTCCCCTTATACTGTTAGACCGGCATCTAACATTTTCTGATATTCTGGACCTGTCTCACCCAGCACAAGCTTTGTGCCCTCTATTTTAAATGGAGGAATTTCAAGTGGACTTGGAGGAGGACCGAAAATTTGGTGTCCACTTGCATCAAACTCTCCACCATGACAAGCACACTTGAATTTATGCTGGTCTTTCTCATAGGCAGGAATACATCCTAAGTGTGTACAAAGACCTATAGAAACATGATATCTATCTGTACCGATCACAATATCTCTGTCATCTGCTTTCATATCTGCTGATTTTTTCAAAATAAAGATCGGCTTTCCTCTCCATTTTTCAACATTCAGTACATTTTCTTGCGCCATACTTAGATCGATCGTAGTAAATCCAGCTGCCTTGACACTCGGCAATGGGTCCCATGTGCGTTTTGCAGCATAAAGTGCACCTACACCCCCTACAGCAGCACATGCACCCAGTGCCATACCCATAAAGTCTCGACGACCTTTTTCGTTTTCTTTCATCTTTGATCCTCCATCAATTAAAACTATGTTTATATTGTATTGTACTTATGGTTAAATAAGAAGTGTAAAAGAAACATAAATTAAAAATATTATAGATTTAATTTATGTTTATAATAATAAATTATTTTAATACTTTTATTATAATTAAAGTATATACATTTCTCTCGTTTCACTTACCCAAAGGTGGACTTATAGATAAAATGAGAATGGAATGGAAATCTATTTCGATGTTTGTATTTTGAATTGGAACAGGTTACACCTACAAAGAGGTGAAACCAGAAAAATGAGTTTGGAGTTGAGTGACAATGGTATAATATCCGTTTATTCGCTTACCGGTGCATCATTTTTTTTTGTTTTTCTGCGCCATTTTGATATGCACATGTATAATTTCCAAAGCCGCAGGGGTCACACCTGATATCTGTGACGCAGCGAACAGTGTAGGTGGCGTAGCAAGTTCAAGTTTTTCTACGATCTCATTGCTTAATCCTGCGATATTTCTATAGGCAAAACCTTCTGGAATTTTAATCTTAAGCATATCATCCATTTGCAGGATCTGCTGCTGCTGTTTTTCTATATAACGGCTGTATTTTGCTTCGATCAAAATCTGTTCTATCACCTCATCATCATACTTGTCAAATTCCGGTAGAAGCGTAATTAATTTTTCTCTGTTGAATTCACCACGCCCTATGACATCCATCATATAGGTTTTGTCATTGATCTTCATCGCCCCTATAGACTCGAGTTTGGCTAAGAACTCTTTGGTAGGCGTGGCATGATGGACTCTCAAGTAATCCAATGCCTCTTCAATATCGGCTTTTTTCTTTTCAAAGCGTTTGATATACGCATCATCCAAAAGACCCAGCTCTTTTCCGTAATGGGAAAGTCTCATATCTGCATTGTCTTCCCGTAAAAGAAGTCTGTACTCTGCACGACTGGTGAACATACGGTATGGTTCTTTGGTCCCCTTGGTCACCAGGTCATCTATCAGTACCCCGATATAGGCTTCATCACGTCTAAGAATAAAAGGTTCTTTCCCTTGTATGCTCAATGCAGCATTGATCCCTGCCATCAGCCCCTGTGCTGCTGCTTCTTCATACCCTGTCGTACCATTGATCTGACCTGCGGTATAGAGTCCTTTGATCTTCTTTGTCTCAAGCGTATGTTTTAGTTCTGTCGGCTGTATATAATCATACTCTATAGCATAACCGTAGCGGACGATCTTCGCATTTTCCATCCCTGCCACCGAGCGTACCATCTCAAGCTGTACATCCGTCGGTAAAGAGGTACTCATACCGTTGATATAATACTCGGTTTCATCGATCGTCTGAGGCTCTACAAAGATCTGGTGTCTAGGTCTGTCCCTGAATCGATTGATCTTATCTTCGATGCTTGGACAGTAGCGCGGTCCCACCCCTTCTATCTGTCCTGAGAACATCGGTGCTCTATAGAAATTACTCTCAATGATCTCATGGGTATCTTCATTGGTGTAGGTCACATAACATGGCAGTTGCTTGGGATTAAATGTCTTTTTATCCGTTCTGAAGGAAAAAGGCGGCGGTGGGGTGTCTCCCGGTTGTATCTCCATACCCGATGTGTCCACGGTCTTCGCATCGATACGCGCACAGGTTCCTGTTTTAAGACGTCCGATATTCAACCCCAGTCCACGCAGATACTCTGCCAGCTCTACAGAGGCAAATTCACCCTGTCGTCCTGCTGTTTGTGTTTTTTCACCTATATGGATAAGCCCGTTAAGGAATGTACCTGCCGTGATGATGACCTTGGATGCCCTGTAAGTATTGTCCAACTGTGTCGTGACACCTTTGACCTCACCCTCTTCTATGATCAGACCTTCTGCGATCTCCTGTTTAACATCAAGATTCTCCGTATTGAGTACCACATTACGCATATAGATACGATACTCATCCATATCTATCTGTGCACGACTCCCTCTTACTGCCGGACCTTTGGAAGCATTGAGCGTACGGAACTGTATCCCCGTTTTATCTGTACACAGACCCATCTCACCGCCAAGTGCATCGACTTCACGGACCAGGTGACCTTTGGCCAATCCGCCTATGGCCGGGTTACAGGAAGATGCACCGATCTGTTCTGCTAATATTGTGATCATCAATGTTTTACTGCCCATACGTGCAGAAGCCAAAGAAGCCTCTATACCTGCATGTCCGCCACCGATGACTATGACATCATAATTCATAAAAAAACCTTACCTCCTGTTCACAAACCGAGGCTTGGAACAAGAAAAAATATATATTTTGCTATAATAATCGAATTATATCTAAAAAAAGAGAGTCTATGTTTACAGGTCTGATACGTGAAATCGCCACAGTAAAAAGCTACCAAAATAATATATTAACCATACAGTCTAAACATAAAGCAAAACTTGGTGACTCTATTGCCATCAACGGTGTCTGTTTGACTGTTATTAAGGTAAACAGTGACGGCTTTGATCTTGAACTGGCAGATGAAACACGTTCCATCATCGATGAAAGTAAGCTCTCCGGTGCTGTGCATATGGAACCTGCGATGATGATGCATGACCGTTTTGAAGGGCACATTGTACAGGGGCATGTCGATTGTGTCGGTACAGTTTCACAGATCACGCCTAGAGAGAATGCCACCGACTTCATTATCACTGTGGATCCAAAATACATCGCTCATATCATACCCAAAGGCTCTATCACCATAGACGGTATCTCTTTGACCGTCAATGATGTAGGTGCAGATTATTTTAGACTCACCATCATCCCACACACACTCAAAGAGACCCTGATGAAAAATTATAAAGTGGGAACCAAACTGAATATAGAGACCGATATGTTTGCCAGGTACATCGACCACATTCTGTCACACAGAAACCCGAAAAAAAGTATGAGCTGGGAAGAGATTGACAGCTTGCAGATGACATACTAGTGAATATTTACGACACTATCACACCTCAAAGCTGTGAAACCTTTACCCCGCTTCTTGAACATAAAAATATCAAAATAAACCGTATCGTCAGCTCAGATGATTTAGATGAAACGGAATATCTACAGGAAGAGGATGAATGGCTGGTCTTACTCGAAGGTGAAGCAACACTGCTTTTAAATGAGTCAGAGCAAACACTGAAAAGAGGAGATACACTCTTCATCCCCGCAAACACACCCCATCGTGTGCTGTATACACAAAATGGTACACTCTGGCTAACGGTCCATATCTTTTAGATACGCTTCATCTTTCATACTGCGTGCCTGGGGATTACGCAGTTTTTTCAGTTCCATATCGATATATTCCAATCCATCTAACATCTTCAAAGAAGCGATCGTCGAAAAACGCATCATTTCAGCCCGGTGTACAAAAATAAAAAAATCATTTTCATACAGTCCCAAACGTACAGCTGCTGCTGTTGAGTAGGTGGTAAGTAGTGCATCCTCTTTGCAAAGTACTCTTATATCGGTAAAGTGTTCTTTTGTCCAAAGCAGTGGATTGTGTGCGGGGCTGAAGGCATCTTGATAAATGATGTCTATTTTGTCTTCGATCTTTGGAATACTTTCTCTTGCATCGCCCAGCAGTATCTCTATCTTGAACTGTTCATCTTCATAGTAAAGATCAGCACTGATCGCTTTGATAATGTGTTGGATACCCTCAAACTCCGGAGGAAAATCAAAGGTATCCAAAGAGCGGACAAGTCCTTCATCAAACTCCGGAGAGAGTATGTGGACTTTTGTCTTCAAACCCTGTGTTTTGATGTAATAGAGTGTGGCAAAGGTATTATACCCCAGACCAAAACAGATATCCAAAATCCTCAGTTCGCTCTTGTTTTGGCTGAAAGTCAATGCGGGTTTTACATGTTTCTCTAAAGACTCATGGAGTGCACCGTCTTTGGTAGAGTGGTAGGGTTCGTCAAATTCAACAGAAAAGAGTGTATGGGTACCATCTTCACACAGTACCAGCTTTTTCTCTTCTCTTAACGATTTATTATACATCAAGCATATCTGCAGGTATCAGGCTGAACACTATTTGTTTGCCTCTTTGATCTGTTTTTTTGTCATTTTCAGTTTTCTATTGTCCATCACGCCTACACCTCTATCCAATACCGTGTGTGCAATCGCTTGTGCTTCATCTAATGAATGCATTTTGTATGTCCCGCACTGATACTTATTCAATTCCGGGATATCTTTTTTGCTTTCAACGCCAAGTACATCTTTCATCGACTTCTTCCACGCTTTGGCTACCTTTTTGGCTTTTGGTGATCCGAGCACTGACATGTAGAATCCTGTACGGCATCCCATAGGAGAGACATCTATGATCTCCACATCCTTACTGTTCAAATTGTCTCGCATAAAACCTGCAAACAGATGTTCTAATGTATGGATACCTTTTTCCGGCAATGCTTCCTGATTGGGTACACAAAAACGCAGGTCATAGACTGTAATATCATCTCCGCTTGGGCTACTCATCTTTTTAGCCACACGTACCGCAGGTGCGATCATCTTCGTATGGTCTACAGTAAAACTGTCTAATAATGGCATAAAATTTCCTTCAAACTATTTTTTTGATTATAGCGTTTTAATTTGTATTATAATTGAGTAATGAACTTCACAGCCTCAAGTGCACTCTTAGAGACATTATCCGTATGCTCCAGTAGTAAGGTTTCATCTGCATATCCGCATGTGACTGCCACACTATTGATCTTTGCCGCATTGGCTGCCAATATATCCATCGGTGTGTCACCTATCATCCAATAGATATTTCTTTCACTCTGCAATTTGGACAACGCTTTAAAGATAGGTTCGGGATGCGGTTTGGGATTTACCACATCCTCTCTGCCTACCAATACATCAAAATAGGTCATCAACCCCATATGTTCCAAAAGCTCTATGGAGTATTTGGCCGTTTTGGTCGTCACAACCCCAAGCCTGGCATGTTGACTTGCTAGTTCCACCGCTTCTCTTGCTTCAGGAAGCAATACGGTCTTCGCACATGAGATCTTTCTATAGTGCCTCTTATAGGCCTGCACATGTGCATCCACATAAGATGCTTCAACGCCCAATGTTGCAAACATCACATCCAAAGGATGTCCTATCTCTGCTTTAATACGTTCCTCATCCGGTACTGCTGTACCAAATGTTTTAAATGCAACATCAAAACTCTCTAGTATCGCTTCTGTTGAATCAATCAGTGTTCCGTCTAAATCAAATAGTATTATCATCTTCTCTTTCTTTATGCATTAATTTTGGTGCTGAAGCAAGTAATTTTTGTGTGTAAGGATGCTGAGGATCTTCCATCACATCTTTCACTAACCCTTGTTCGACTATTTTACCCTCTTTCATCACAGCAACCTCATCGGCTATCATAGGGATAATAGAGAGATCATGTGTGATAAACAGATACGAGACCCCTGATTCTTTTTGCAATCGGCTCAGTAAATCCAGGACCTGTGTCCGTACAGTGACATCCAGTGCTGAAGTAGGTTCATCACAAATGATCAGTTCAGGTTCTACTGCCAATGCTCTTGCGATACCTATGCGTTGACGTTGTCCTCCTGAAAACTCATGCGGATAACGATGCATGTGGGCAGCTTCCAAATCCACTTTTAAAAGAAGTGCCGCAATATACTTATCTTGTTCTCTTCTACTTTTTGGTCCCACATCCAAACTTATCATACCTTCTCTGATGATATTGGCTATGGTCATCCGGGGGTTCAGTGCAGAAAAAGGATCTTGAAACACCACTTGTATCTTACGTCTGTATGAACTTAAAGCTTTTTTATCCAACCCAACCAGATTTTGGTTCTCAAAACGCACTTCTCCCTCTGTCTCATCCAGTAGTGAGAGTATTGCTTTACCAATGGTACTTTTACCGCTTCCGGATTCTCCCACCAGTGCCAGGGTCCTTCCCTTTGCAATAGAAAATGTGACATCATCTACTGCCTTGACAACCCCTGTTGTTCTTTGGAAAAAACCTTTTTTGATGGGAAAATGTACTTTTAGCCCTTCTACCTCAATTAAGGGTTCATAACCTTTTTCTACTTTGGTGTAGGCTTTTGTAGTCCTGGCATCTGCCAACAAGCGCTGCGTATAAGCATGTTGTGGATACGTAAAAAAATCTTTACACGCTGCTTGCTCGACTATCTCTCCTTTTTTCATAACTGCAACCCTATCAGCCATTTCTGAGACGACGGCCATATCATGCGTGATGAACAAAATAGAGAGATCTCTTTGCTTACATATCTTTTTGAGTAACCCGAGTACTTGTGCCTGTATCGTAACATCCAATGCTGTTGTAGGCTCATCAGCAATAAGCAGGTCAGGTTCACAGGCCAGTGCTATGGCTATCATCACTCTTTGTTTTTGTCCACCAGAGAGTTGATGCGGATACCAGTGGTAACGTTCTTCAGGATCTTTCAATGCCACTTCCCTAAATAGGGAGAGTACCTTCTCTTTGATCTGCTCTTTTTTGAGCCCCAAATGCACCTTGAGTACTTCTGCAACTTGCGAACCTACTGTCATAACCGGGTTCAAGGCGGACATAGGTTCCTGAAAGATCATCGCTATTGATTTACCTCGTACTTTTTGCATCTGTGCTTCTGGCAGGGTAAACAATGCACTATCTTTTAAATAGATCTCTCCTGAACGCACAGCTATGACCTCAGGCAGCAGTCGCATGATAGCCAATGAGGTTAAAGACTTACCGGATCCGGACTCGCCCACTAAAGCAAAGATCTCTCCATGTTGAATCTCAAAACTGATACGATCCAACAAGATGTCACTCCCCACACTCAACGACAGATCTTTAATGGTTAAGATACTGCTCATACTTTATTCCTAGGGTCCAGTACCGTTTGAATACGGTCAGAAAATAGATTGGCGGCCAAAACCAAAATAAACATGAATACAAATGCCGAAAAGAGTGACCACCATACCATGGGTTCTCTTGCCATCTCCAGTCGCGCCTGATTGATCATGTTTCCCCATGAGTGCATCGTTGGATCGACCCCTACACCCACATATGACAGTACCGCTTCAGCCAGTACCAGGCCAGAGAAGTCCAACACCACAGAGATAAGAATAATATGCATGAGATTAGGCACTATATGACGACGGATAATCGTAAGCTTGCTCACGCCAAATGCTTTGGCTGCGGTGACAAACTCCATTTGAGAGATTTTAAGTGTCTCAGCCCTAAGCAGTCTACATAAACCTGTCCATGAAGTAATTCCAAGGATCAAAATAAGAAAGAGCAAACGTAGATCAGAACGTTCAAGAGTAGTTTCAAACCATGTGGGATGATTCTCCATCATCACCTGCATAGAGAGTACCCCCGCTGCGATCAGCAGTACACCCGGGATCGAAGAGAGTGTAGTATAAAGATACTGGATCACATCATCTACCCAGCCGCCAAACAACCCTGCACTTACACCTAGGATCACCGCTACAGGTAACATGATAAGTGTGGTAAGTATCCCTATGAGAACGCCGGTACGAATGCTTTTGAAACTTTGATAAAGCACATCGTTGCCTACTTTATCTGTACCCAATACATGATAAGAGTAGCTAAGCATATAAAGCCAGGTAAATGCCATCACCAATACGATGAATGTCACATAAGCCGTACGCCACGGCAAATCACTCTCTCCTTGCCACATCTCTTTCCATGCAAGCATAAATCTTGATCGCTCTCTCCACCAGAGATGCAACACGACCAGTGACAGACTCACTATCAACCCCACACCCAATGCGAACAAAGACTCTTGTACAACGTTATCTTTTGTGGAAACATGCTTTAACGGCAGGTGCACCTGTTTGGTCATACCATTTTCATCTACCATGATGGAACTTGCATACTCTTCCGTTGCAAAAGGTGCAGAGTAGGTACGCTCTGTGTTTTGAATGTTATGTTCAAAGAGTAGATCCAGAAGGGAGACCATCTCAGAACCATACACGACCTCCTGATTTTTTTGTCCTTCAAGAGGCAGTGACAAACGCAAATGTACAGAGTCAAGCAACGTAAACAATAGATAGAACAAAAGTACCGTTGAAGAGGCCATCGCGATACTAGATCTAAAGATCGCATGCCACTGTGCTTTAATTTGAGGAGAACGCGAGATCACCCATGACCCCAGAAAAAGTACTATCATCAATGACCATACCAAGATGTCTGTCCAAAGTAATACCAATTTCATGAGAGCTTCACCCGCGGATCAAAAAGTGTATAGGAGATGTCTGTCAAGATCAATCCCAGGATATAAAGGACCGAACCTAAAAAGACCATCGCTTTAACGATAGCAAAATCTTGCGAATTGATCGCATCGATCGTGTATGAACCAAGTCCGGGAATACCAAAAAAGGATTCCATAATAAGACTTCCCATAAAGAGTGAAGGAATGATCACCACCACCCCTGTCAAAATAGGAAGCATACCGTTACGAAGCACATGCCCGAACAATACTTTGATTTCAGAGAGTCCTTTGGCCCTTGCGGTTCGCACATAATCCTGGTTGATCTGCTCTAAAAAGATACTCCTGTACCAACGTACACCTGACCCTATACCCGAAAACACCCCTATCATCACAGGCAAGAGAATGAACTTTATGCCATCCCATCCACTCTCATAGCCCGATATAGGTACCCAGTGCCATATTTTGGAAAATAGGACCTGCCCTGCAATGATATAAAAGAGACCGGAGACCGACATGATCATCACGGCAATGATCATCATACTCGTATCTAAAATGGAACCTCTAAAAAGTACCAAAAGCAATGCCAGACTGATGTTGGTGATCAATGCGATCACAAATGTAGGTAAAGCAATGGAGAGACTGGGCATCATCCGCTCTTTAATATCCGATCCTATATCACGGTTGCTGTCCGAAAAACCAAAATCAAAGGAGAAGAGTTTGAGTGACTCTTGTACAAAAAGGGTATCTGAAATCTGTGACAGACCTTCTGCTTTGGTATTGACAAAAAGAGGTTTATCATAGCCTCTCTGCTCTTTCCATGACTGTATAAGTTCAGGTGTGACCTGTTTCGCACCTAGCTGTACCCTTGCCATGTCATCGGGACTATTGACCATAAAGAACAGCATAAAGGTAATAAGGTTGACCCCTATCAGTATGGGTATCGCATAGAGTATACGTCTAATGATATAGGCTAACATCTACCCTCCTCTTGAAAGATCACCCTGTTTTGTCTGTTTCTGTAAATACGACGAAGTGAAAATGCCATGATCACTAGAAACAATACCATGATGAACAGTGGCATCACTGCAGGCTGATTCCATTTTTTTTGTTTTTCTACCCGCAAAGCAGCATCTATACGTTTATACTTCAGTGTATTGTTTGCCATGGCATTGGGAATTACATTACGGTACCATGCATGAGACAAGGCCAAAGACTTAGGATGAATACCCCACACCCAGGGTGCATCCTCTCTTGATATGTTTACCATTTGACGTATAATTTCCATTCTCTCAGGTGTATTCTTCATCGTTTTCATTTTTTCAAAGAGTGTGTCAAACACCGGGTTTTTATAATTTGAGGAGTTGATCCCCACACCATTGGTATCAATAGAGGCATTTCCCCCATAGAGCAAAAAGAGAAAGTTTTCCGGATCCGGATAATCTGCATTCCAGCCCCATGAAAAAAGTTGTGTCTTCCCTTTACGTACTTTATCTTGAAAGCGATTATAGTCAGTCGCACGTATCACAAGCTGTATCCCCAAACTATCAAACTGTTTACGATACCAGTCCATCAAAGCTCTGTCATCAGGACCCGTAGCAGTCGTATCATAGTGAAGTTTCAAAGGCTTTCCTGTTTTCTTTGAAACACCATTTGGGTATCCTGCTTCTGCCAAGAGCTGCTTGGCAAACGCCAGTGACTTGCGTACTCTCTTCCCGTCAACCCAGTCATAGACCACACTGTTTGTACCTTCTTCCCCCTCTTCATAGCCAAAAATACCGGGAGGTATCACACCTTGTGCTGCTATCCCTCTTTCATTCATGAAGATAGTGATGTACTCTTCCTGATCAATGGCAATACTAATCGCTTGTCTTAATTTTCTAGCTGACTCTGTATATCCGCCAACAATAGGATCTACCATATTAAAGGCCATATAGTAAATGGAAGGCTGCACAGATCCGATCAAAGATATACCTTTTTTCTGCATCTCTTCACTTAGCCCCATAGTCCCCGATGAAGAGATCTGTACAGCTTGGTCAAACGCTTCTGAACTGATGCCTGAAGCATCATAATACCCCTGTAAAAACTTGTTCCATAAAGGTATACTCTCTTTTTCCAGTGCATAAATGATTTCATCTATAAAGGGTAATTTCTTCCCTGAATCATTATGATCTGAACCGGGATAGATCTCATCATGAAAATTTGGGTTTTTCACCAGACGCATCTGTTTATTTGGATTGTTCTCTGCCAGATAATAGGCTCCTGTGCCCACAGGATACCAATTGAGCGTCAGATTTTTAGCCACTAAACCCTGTTGCTGGTAAAAGATATCTGCCTCCCAAGGAATAGGTGCAAAGAAATTCATCGTAAGCCAATAGAGAAACTGCGGGTATTTTCCATGTATCTCTATGACCAGTGTATAATCATCTACAACCTTTACACCTGCAATATCATACGCACGCAGATCAAGTACTTCCCTCTTTGCTTTCTTCTTTTTTGCTATCTTTGTAATGGCACTCGAATATGACTTTAACCCCACAATATAGGTTTGCATAGTGTCCAGAACGGGAGAATGGTTCTGCCTTACCCCCATACGCTTTATGGCATAGGCATAATCTGCTGCCAGTAAATGACGTGTACCCTTCTTTGGAAAATCATCCAATGTCTCTATCTTTTCAAGATCCTCTTGGCTCAATGCTGCATAAAGAAGGTCCCCTTTTTCATCTTTCGCAAATGCAGGATGGTTTTGATACATAACATCTTTTCTCAAGTCCAGACGGTATTCAGTGAATGCCACACTCTTATCATTTTCATCTACTTCTTCTCTCTCTTTGTTCAAATACCGTATTGTTGGCATTTCCATGAGTGTCAGTGGTTCAAGCGTATAAGGTCTTTGAAGATAATTATACTGTAACGGAGGTTCATAGATTTGACCGATGAATGCCCACTCATTAGCATTATAGGAGACAACCGGGTCCAATCTCTTAGGAGGGAGTGAAAAAGAGCTAAAAAGCGTATTGGAGGCACTCTTTTTCTTACTGTGAGGGTTATTCCAAACATCTGCTTGAAGCAATGATACGATCATCATCAATAAAAAGATCTTTATCCTACCCATCTGCATCTATTTTTATCTTCCTTTATCGTGAACTGCTTCTAAATTATATCAGAGGTAAAATAGTAGCATACTTTAGTCATTTTAGGCTAATTCGTACTTATGGAGACTCAGTATGATCAATAATATTGATTTATGTAGGATCTGTTTTTGGTGTATAAACTATAGGTATTCTACGCCATAAATAAGTTTTTATGATATATATCATTAATTTTATTGATTTTAATTCTCTTTTAAAAATTTATTTCCTAGAATGAGTACATACAATTTATAAAAAGGACGAAGATGGCACGATTGGTAGTAATGGGTGGTGGCGTTTCAGGACACACTGCTGCAACATTTGCAAAAAAATGGCTAGGAAAAGCGCATGAAGTGGTGGTAGTGACTCCAAATTCTCATTGGAACTGGATCCCATCGAACATTTGGGTAGGTGTAGGAGAGATGACAAAAGCAGATGTTGTTTTCCCCCTCGCACCGGTCTATAAAAAAGCAGGGATCGACTACAGACAGGCCTTGGCAGTCTCAATCCATCCAAATGGTAAAGCTGAGAGTGATGCTCCGTACATCATCATAGAATCTACACAAGAAGAAACGAAAGGCAAAACAGAAGAGTTGACCTATGATTATCTTATCAATGCCACTGGACCTAAACTGAACTTCGATGCAACACCGGGGTTAGGTAATGGTAAAGGTGGTTTGGGAGAACATACTGTTTCTGTTTGTACGGCAGACCATGCAGTACATGCAAATGAAGCATTGGAAAAAGTGTTTGAAAAAGCAAAAGCAGGGGAAAGACAAAAACTTCTGATAGGTACAGGCCATGGTACATGTACCTGTCAGGGAGCAGCCTTTGAGTATATTTTTAACATTGAACATGAAGCCAGAAAAGCGGGTATCCGTGATATGTTGGATATAAAATGGATCTCAAACGAATCATTCCTTGGTGACTTTGGGATGGGTGGTCTGCATATGAAAGTGGGAGGGTATACTGTCAGTTCCAAACTGTTTGCGGAATCACTTTATGCGGAAAGAAATGTTCCATGGATCATCGGAGCCCATGTGAACAAAATAGAAGCGGGTAAGCTCCATTATGAACTTTTGGATGGGTCCATGGGCGAGGAAGAGTTTGACTTCTCTATGCTGATCCCGCCATTTTCAGGTGTGGGGCTCAAAGCGTATGACAAAGATGGTTCAGATATCACAGATACACTCTTTGCACCGAACGGTTTTATGAAAGTCGATGCAAAATATGATGCAGGCACCTATGAGAACTGGAAAGCATCTGACTGGCCAAGAACCTACCAAAACCCGTCATTTACTAATATCTTTGCATGCGGTATAGCCTTTGCACCACCACATCTGATCTCTAAACCTATGAGTTCTCCAAACGGTACACCGATCAACCCTACACCCCCAAGAACAGGTATGCCTGCAGGTATCATTGGCAAAGCTGTTGCCCACTCTGTATGCAATATGATCAAAAATGGAGACAACGCTCATCTCCATGAAGCTTCTATGGCAGAAATGGGTGCAGCCTGTGTTGCAAGTGCCGGTAAAGGTCTTTTTGATGGTCAGGCTGCAGCCATGACAGTCTACCCTGTGGTACCGGATTTTGAAAAGTACCCGGGTACAGGCCGTGATACCGACTATACTTTTGGAGAGATCGGTCTTGCAGGTCACTGGATCAAACATATCCTACACCATATGTTCATCTACAAAGCAAAACTCAAGCCAGGTTGGACATTGATCCCGGAATAAAAAAGTCTCAACTAAACGTGAAAAATACTATAAAAAAAGGAGTTAACATGAAAGAAGAAGAAGTAAATTTTCAAAATGAACAATTTAACTTAACCATGATCCCGGGTAAATTTGCAAGAGCTATGCGAACCTGTAAAATTTGGCAATTCATTCGGTTTATTGTAATTAACATTAAAATGTTGATCGTTGTACGTAAAAGTCACTAAAATATCTTGTATCTTGGTGCATATTGGGGCGATAGATAAAAAGTAGGGAGTGTATCATATGTAGATTTTGCAAGAGAAATGCTCTTGCAAAAAGTACCAAGGAAAAACCTTGGGGAAAGTAGTCGAAATATATCTCCGAAGAGATTTTCCAAAGACAAGCTTTGAGAAAAGATCGACTATCTTTTTGAGAACTGTGGAGATCTTCTCGCTTTTTTCTTACCTGGTTTCTTTCTTTCAACGACTCTTGAGTCTCTAGTAAGAAGTCCCATTGGCTTAAGGATCGCTCTAAAAGATGGTTCAAACTCTACAAGTGCTTTAGTGATACCATGTTTAAGTGCATCTGCTTGAGCAGCATAACCACCACCAAGTGTCGTAGCTTTAATGTTCATAGACTCAAGTTGCTTTGTTGCTTCAAGTGGAAGTCTCACTTTCATCTTCAATGTTTCGTGTCCACCTAGCCATTGATCAAGTGTTTTACCGTTGATAAGCATTTCACCATTACCTGGAGTCAACCAAACTTTAGCGATCGCTGCTTTTCTTTTTCCTGTTGCGTACATAGTTGCCATGCTTACGCTCCCTTATTGATTTGCGCAGTGTGTGGGTGTTCAGCACCTGCATATACTTTAAGCTTTTTCAGCATTGCTCTACCAAGAGTCGTCTTTGGAAGCATACCTCTAACAGCAAGCTTATAAAGTTTCTCTGTATGGTTTTCTAACATATCATCAAGTTTTTTACTTTTAGTAGAACCAAAGTAACCACTGTGAGTAAAATACTCTTTCTCTTGAAGTTTAACCCCTGAGAACTTTGCTTTTTCAGCATTGATGATAACTACGTAATCACCACAATCTACATTTGGTGTAAATGATGGTTTATGTTTACCTCTAAGAATTGCCGCTACGTCAGTTAAGATACGACCAAAAGTTTTACCTTCTGCATCGATCAGAACCCAGTCACGTTGTACTTCAGAAGGTTTAAGAACTGATGTCAATTTCATGAATTTTCCTTGTTTAAATAGAACACTTTACACTGTAAATATTCTTTTGTGGACGGATTGTACCCACTTAACCTTAAAATTTATTTAAATTAAGATTAATTTAAGTTTTTTATCTCTATTTCTTCTTCTAACAGATAAAGGATCATTCCTTCTGTTCTTTTTCCTGTAATATTGGCTATGGCTTTTTGATAATATCTCACCTGATTTTCATGTTTCAGTGCATACTTCTTTGAACTTTTATAGTCTATGACCACACAGTGATCCTCATACTCCAGTAAAAGATCTATCTGTTTCAACTCCCCCTCAAAACTAAGAGACTGCTCTTTTCTGACCTTGGCACCATCGAGGATCTGTTGGAAGGCTTGATGGTCTATCAAATTTCTGATACGATTTTCTATCTGTGCCATACTTGGATCAGTCAACTGCTGGCCATAACGATTTTTCAATGACAGTATAGCCAATTCCAAACTCTTTTCATCAAAAGAGCCTAGCATCTCCAAGGTATAATGCAATGCCGTACCAAACAGAATAGCCTCGTAATCCTTCTCTTCTTCCTCATCAGCAGAATTCACCTCTTGTGTACCGTAGTTCGAGATAACGACAGATGTATCTTCGTGCTTTGTGAATGCCTCACGACTTGATATTTCATGCACCTTCAATGTACCAATGCACATTGTCTGCATGCCTATTTCATCAAAAACAGAGTCTTTAGGCTTTCGAATAACGATCAGCCCTTCCACTGCACGGGTTAAAGCCACATAGAGTACATTTTTACTGTCTTTTATTGCAGAAGCTTTTCTCTCTTCCATGATCTGCGCATACGCCTCATCAAAGTTTTCTCTGCCTTTGGTTCTGTAAAGAATTTTATCAATGTAAAGGTTGTCATTGTAATGATAGATCAATGCCGACTTGTCAGAATTTTTACGTGTCAATTTGTCCAAAAGTATGACATACTCAAACTCCAAACCTTTTGATCCATGTACTGTCATGATCTTTGCACCGTGTACAGAGTTAGATGCCACTGCAATACTCGAACTTTTAAACTCTTCTACAAATGTGGGTATATCTGAAAAAGCAGAAGCAAATTCCAACAGTTTTAAAATATTCATATCCTCATCAAAATACCCAAACTCTCTTACCAGCCTGTCTGTCACCTGTAAAGGAGACATAAAGGCAGAGAACCAGGAAACATCTACCTCTTCCAAAGTTTTACCTACCTTGAGCATCATTGCCTGAGCATCTATTTTCTCACCAAAGAACAGATACTCGCACATGGCAACCAAAGCAGCAATTTTAGGCATGTTTTTTAATGAAGAGGATGTTTTTAAAAGTGTGTGTATCCCTTCATGTTCACACGCTTCTTGTAAACTCTGTCCATCTTTATTCGTATGTACCAAAAATGCGATCTCATCTATATCTACACCCATCTGTAAAAGTTTTTTAGCATGTGTCACGGCATCCTCTATGAGTACTTCAGACTCCAGCACTTCAACATACCCTTCAGATGCTCCGGGTCTGCTCTTTTGGGCCGTGTACCCTTCCATAGTGGTCTCAAACCAACGGTTGACCTGCTCTACAACATTTCTGGAGCTTCTGTAATTCGTATCCATAGGCAGTATCTCTACTCCATAGTTTTGGGCCACTTTGTCAAACAGCTCTTCCACCCCGCCGCGAAAACGGTAAAGCGACTGTTTGGTATCTCCCACATAAAAAAAGCTCTTAAATTCACTCTGCCCATATCCTGAAAATATCTCATCGATAAGCGGTTTCAGCAGTAAAAACTGTAACGTAGAAGTATCCTGAAACTCATCAAGCAGGATATGTTTGAACTTGGAGTCTATCTTGAAATACAGAAACTCTTTGCTGAGGCTTTCATGCAAGAGTCGGTAGGTAAAATAGGTCAGATCATCAAAGGTCAAAACGCCTGATATCTTTGCACTCATAATGGTCGCATTTTTATAATAGTCATAGATTTTAAAAAGGTTATCTAAAACGATCGCTTCTTTTACTTTCGACCAATGTGCCAACTCTTTTTTGAGAAAAGCATAGAGTCCTTCTATCTCATCATTGGCTACTTTCTTGAACCACGTGTGTTCTCCCAATGTTTCTTTTTCAAAAAGAGATTTACCAAATAACTCTTTGATACTCGTTGTGTCAAACTGTTTCATGCAGCGTGCTGGGGCCCCTGCATCGCTAAGCGCTTTGATCATCTTAACTCTCAAGCTTTCACATGCTTCTTCCTGTCTGGCTAAAGCAAGAGTTCCCTCTTCTTGCTTTGGCAATAAAGGGTCTACCTTATAAAAGTTTTGCATCAGATCAAAGATCTTCATAAAACGTTTGTCTTCGATATCCATAGCCAACTTCACTAAATTCGAAAGTACCCCCTGTGCCTGCACTTCTTCGAGGAAATGTTTTTCCAGCGCATCTTCACCCTGCTCTTTGGTGACGAAATCCGGTTCAAGTCCTATCTCCAAAGAGGCCGAACGCAAGATGGAAGAGAAAAAACTGTCAAGTGTAACGATGTAGGAACTGCTCGCAAGGAACCGCGCCAAAACCTCAGGCTGTTTGCGTAAAAGTTCCTCACGTGAGAGTTCTGTCTGTACACAGATCGCATCCGTGAATGCTTCATTGTTTTTGTCGGCCAAGCCACGTAAAGAATCGACCACCCTTTGACGCATCTCTGCTGCTGCTTTGTTAGTAAAAGTAGCTGCCAAAATAGCACTCGGAGATTCTCCCATGAAAAGGAGTGAAATGTACCGTACAGAGAGTGCAAATGTCTTACCAGACCCTGCAGAAGCTGAGTAGGCCAAAAAAGGTTTGAAACTCATAGATACTCTCCTCTCTCACACATCAAAGTAAATTCGCAGTACTTGCATTTTTGCAGATCCTCACACTTTTCAGCCGTAAAAGAGTTGGTCTGTTTGAGATCTATGATATGTTGGGCCAGGATTTCATTTTTCTCTTCAAGTGCTGTGATCTCCTCTATCCTACCTCCCTCCAGTATCTTGACGAAAGCCAAAGTGATATTTTGGTATTTTTTTGTAAGCATATGATGGTAGATGCTCATCTGAAAATCTGCGAGATTCTCGAGATTCTTGGTTTTGTTGGCTTCAGCAGTTGAGCCGCTTTTATAGTCAAGTATCAGTGTATCTGTGGTGTTCTGGTCTATGCGGTCTATGCGTCCTTTGAAACGGAGACCTCCAATCTCTCCATGTACTTCCACTTCTCTCTCCACCACGCTCCAATCACTCTTGAAATGCTCTATCTGAGACGTGACGAATCCTTTTAATTTCTCTTTCCAGAGCAGTTTTTTGTATGCCGTTTTAGAATCATCAAAAGGAAGTAACTGATCTAAAAGAATATCTAACTTTTTTTGCATCTCATCAGCGTTTTCATAACTTGCTTTTTCTCTATATAAGTGATCTAAAAGCAGATGTAAAAAAGCACCCTCATTCAGCTCTTCTTCTTTTTTTGCTTCTATCTTTTGTATATACCGATAGTAGTACTTTCGCTTACACTCCAGATAGGTTTTCAATCTTGAGGCTGACCAAGTTATGTCCTGCGCGTTAAAATGTTCTACCTGCGGATCTTTCTCCTCTACACACTGTGAAGTTTGGTCATAAAGTAGAGTGCTTAGTACAGGTGTCGGTACTGCACCTTTAAGCCCCAGTTCATACAGGAATTTTGAGGGGAGTTTATTGTCACTGCTGCTGTAGAGTATGGCTACCTCTTTGGCTTGTTCGAGTAAGCGTTTATAATACTGTTTTTGCAACGCTTCTCTGTCATTTTTAGTAGGGAGATTGGCAAAAGCCCGGACTGAAGAGTTAAGAAACTGGTCTTTACTTGAAGCTGCGGGGACAACCCCTTCATTAAAATCGACGATGACCACACCTTCAAAACTCACACCCCGGGTCTCCAACACACCCATCACCGTGACCATGCCGCCCCGAACATCATCGATAGTGATCTTGGAAAGTGCTTTAAGCCAGAAGAAGAGCCACTCTTTTAAACGCAGCTCTTCTTTTGCAAATATTTTCAGAAAGTGCAGATACTTTTCATAGACACGCTCATTCATCTTCTCTTTTTTCTCACCCTGAAGCAGTGGACACTCTAACAGTCCCAAGCCGTCTATCGCACGAAAAAAAGCTTCAATATTGCAGTGTTTTGCTGGGGAGAGTTTCTCTACTATTTCAAGATCAAATCCATAACGTTCCAACAGTTGTCTGTGTTCACTCTCAAAGTTTTGCCAATATCTATACAGTGCTTCAAGTGATTTGTAGATACGGCCGTTAGCATAATCATACCCCATCGCAAAGTTCAGATTATTTTGGGTATCAAATAGGGTAAAGTGCTCTTTAAAGCTTTCATCAGGCAAGATAAGCACGATCTCTTCGGGAAGTATACCGGAACGGACCATCTTTTCTATCTGGACAAAAGCAACCGCTATCTGTTCTTGTCGTTCCTCCACAGAGAAAACATTCGCATTGATCTTTGCATCATTGGGCCGTGTCGAAACTATTTTTTTATCGCTTAGATCAAAACTTACGATTGCATCGTTTTCCAAAGTGATACCCAGTGCTTCAAAACGTTCCTGCATCTTCACATTAAATGGGCTGGTTGTGTAATGTATGATAAGCTGTGTACGCTTGGCTATTTTTTCGATAAGCTCCAACTCAAAGTGGCTCAAATATCCTTCTAAATGTATCTCTATATTTTCATACGCTTGTAAAAATCCCTCATTGATTCTATAGGTATGGGGAATCAATGCTTTGTCTGTAAAACCTTTTGCATCAAGCAGTCTTCTATAGTTCTCAAAAAGTTGTTCCAAGATCCCAAGATGTGTTTCAAACTCTGCATAGGCATCTGCCTGAACCAGAATATCAAAGCTTATCTGTTCAGCAGCCAACTCTTCAAAAAATTTGAAAAGTGCATCACTCTTGGTAAAGAACCTTACAAGCTCAAGATTGAGATTCAACGATTCAAAAGCTTGAAATGAGGCTGCTTCACGTAAAAGAAGGATACGCTGTAGCGGATCTATCTGTACTTTATCATCCAGAAGAATAGCACGCTGTTCGAACTCATCCATCCGCATGAGTGCCGGTAAAAAACCATCCTGTTCTTTCTGTGCCGCACTTACGGTTCTTAATGCTCTTGATGTGGGATAAATATGGAGTTGATTCATGCTGAGTAGTATAGCATAGAGTGGAGGATAAAAAAACAAAATCTGTCATATTGACAGAAAAAGAAGTTGACAAGGTATAGTCTTGTCAAAATGTTTAGATTTTATGGTTTGAGATAAGCGGATATTTCAGAGTAACCTATCGTATCGCCGACTTCTGCTCTAAGCTGCAAGGTGTATCTTCCCGCTTTAGTGATCTCTACATCTCTGATTTGGTATTTTCCATCCTCATACGGAACATTGTTAAAAAGTTTATCTTCTTTTCTGCTGTGAGGCTGTGTCAGTAAAAAGGTGACATTTGCATCAGAGACTTTTGTACCGTCTTTGGTAACCACCTCATAAGAAAATGCATTCATACCCTGTAACAATTTCACAGGATTTGGTTGAGGACGGTTACTGTTCACATTATCTGTCATGACCATGGTTTCCACATTTAATAGATGAATGGCATATGCCTTATCAAAGGCTATTTTTTTCTCCATGATCTGATTAATATTCATATCAGCCATCTGGTATTTGAGCATATATTGATTAGACTCTTGTACCGGTATCGATGATGCTGATTTTACTGTCCAGTAACTGAGTGTGATCCCGAGTACAAGAAAGCCCAGTATCATATGTGGCCAGTATGTTTTTGCGCTATTTTTTGCCATTTTTTATCCTCATATATAGTGGTCTGATTGCAAATATCCAGAGTACTAAGAATGAACCGATATAGATCAAAACACTTAACCCCCATACCATATGCCGCGTCTCATTCGGTATTGTCTTGGTCAGTTCAACCCCTTTTGAGCGAGCAATGCCTTCTGCAAGCTCTGAAAAAGCCTGCAGTACACCGATATTATGTTTATCTTCATCGGAGTTACTGTCTTTGGAAGAGACAATATCCACTGCAGCATCTCTTACATCATTATAGTCATAAAGAGTGCGAATCGCATCAGATGAAGGGATCAATCCTACCCTACCCTTTGTATCTGTCTGCTCTGTGATCCGTGCCTGTGGTGCAAATATAAATAAGACATAAGGCTTGCTCATCTGCGCTTCATACTTCTTGCTATACTCTACCAGATTGAAACCTACAGGAAAGTGTTCATTGGTTGCTATCACATATCCATTGATACCTGTTTTTGAAAAAAGTTCATCACCCATCTCATTGATAAGTTGTGCAGCTTCAATTTTTAGAATGTCATCTTTAAGTATATGACCAGCGTTTAGAAGAAGAGGAAGTACCAAAGCAAGCAAGGTTGCCCTTACTTTTGCTTTGAACATATTTTATCCTACGTATAAAAGGTTGCCACTCAGTGACAAATAGAGTGCCGCAGCTGCAGCAAAAGCCATACACGCGATAAGTACTTTATCCATATATTTAATCATTATTAATCCTTTTTCTCTGCATCTATAAATGAATACTGCTTATTCTCTACATCGATCATTTTTACATTCTGTATATCTCTGATCTTAGTTGGATCATAAGGCTTTACCGCTGCATGTCTTTGTACAACAACAACCATGAGCATCAATGTGATCAAAATTGCAAGTAAACCTACGATCGAGATCAAAACCCCGAATATTCCATGTAGTCCAAATAAACTTCGTTTTGTATTTTCTGCCATATGAAACTCCTTACTTTGACAATGACTGAATATATACAGTCAAAGCTTTCTCTTGTACTGGTGTAATAAGTGTCTTAAATGATGGCATTTTACCGATCATACCCTTTTTACCATTCTGCAACGTATGATTCATCAATGCAGCATCATAAGATACTAGATTTGGTGACATACCATTGTTGCCTTTACCATCCATTCCATGACAAGAACCACATGCAGCAAATGCTGCAGGCTGCTCACCTTTCATGCCACCGGCAACATACGCTGCAATCGCTTCAGCATCTGCACCTTGTGCCATACCTCCAGGCATTGCACCCATAGGATATCCTAATTGGTTTTGACCATTATTGATCACATCCAATACTTGTTCTTTACTCATTCTTGCAGTAAAGTCCTGTGCTTTACCAGAAAGACCATCTCCTGTCACACCGTGACATTGCTGACACTGTACCAAAAAGATAGACTCTCCCATCTCTTTAAGTGTTGCCTCATCTGCATTTTTGTGTATTTCTTCAAACTTCTTATTATAAGCAATCACATCTTCATTGTACTCACCAATCTGACTATAGGCATTCACAGGATACCCTATAAGTCCATACCACATGGACCAAAGGAAAACCGCCAAGAATGAATATGCCCAACCTGAAGGAAGTTCATTTTCATACTCACCGATACCATCCCAGTTTTCCTCTGCCAGTTTACCAGATGCTGTGTCTGTTTTCATTTGATTGACATATTTAACCGCAACCGATGCTGTGATCGTAGCGACTGCTATTGCTCCCCCCATTGTTATCGCATTGACTGAATCTGCAAAGATATCAATATCCAAACTCGTTACAACAGCTATCGTTGCAATGATCAATACTGCTGCAAATGCCAATGCTTTTACCATTAATGCATTCATTTATTCTCCTCCTTATATTCTCTTTCTGACGCGGGTTTATCTTCTACAGGTGTACTTGTGACTTCATCATCCAGTGCAATATTCCCGTATTTTTCATAATCACGCTCACCTTTTTTTTCACTTCTGTACAGGTGTATGATATACCCATACAACATCACTACCAAAAAAATGGTCATAAAGAAACTGGCATAGCCTTGAAGATCCCTAATGTCCATCTTTCTCTCACCTATTTCAAACTGTTAAGGTAAGCAATCAGTGCTACGATCTCAGGTACTTCACCTCTCGCAACTGCTTCTTTAACATCTTTGTTTTTCATATCATCAGCAATCGCTTTCGCGTCTGCAAGAACTTTTGGTTTGTGTGCTTCCCATGCAGCTCTGGTTCCTTTAAACTCAGGACCATATGGCGTATGAAATGCATTTTTAACTGTGACCGCTTCTGCATACGCAGTTTCAATATCAGCCAAGTTTGTAAACTGATGTTTATATGCCGGCATGATAGAACCTGGTACGATCTCAGCAGGATTCAGCATGTGATTTTCGTGCCAATCTGTTGTTCTGTAGTTTCCTACACGGTGAAGATCCGGACCTGTTCTTTTAGAACCCCAAAGGAATGGTCTGTCAAAAGCATACTCACCTGACAATGAATAATCCCCATAACGATCCGTCTCTGATTTAAATGGACGAATAAGCTGTGAGTGACATGACATACAGTTATCTTTAATATAGACATTTTTACCTGCAAGTTCAAGTACAGTACGAGGTTTAAGGTCTACTACCGGTCTTGCCGCCTTCGCAAAGTTCGGTACGATCTCAATAAGTCCTGCAAATGCGATAACGATCGAAATCCCCGAAGCAAAGAAGAATGGATTTTTTTCTAACCAATGAAAAAACATAATAAACTACCTCCCTTATGCCATAGGTGTTCTAAACTGTGGTTCTTCTGTAATCTCTTTAGCAGAAGTCATAGTTTTATACATATTGTAAGCGAACATAATGAAACCAATAAGGTACATTACACCTGCAAGCGCTCTAATCGTGTAGTAAGGATGAAGTACATTGACCGTATCGATGAAACTATACATCAAGTTACCATACTCATCTACGGCTCTCCACATCATACCTTGTGTAATACCTGCGATCCACATAGATGTAAAGTAAAGCACAACCGCTGTTGTTTGAAGCCAGAACTGTGTCTCCATAAGTTTTCTAGAGTAAATCTCTCTTTTGAACATACGCGGAGCCATATGGAACAGTGAAGCCATGATCATAAATGTCACCCAACCAAGTACACCATCATGCACGTGTCCAGGAATCCAGTCAGTAAAGTGTGCAATGGCATTGACTGATTTGATCGCTTGGATAGGACCTTCGATCGTTGATAACATATAGAATGTAGATGCAAGCACCATAAATTTGATCAGCGGATTTTCTGTTAACTGATTCCACTCACCTTTCATCGTAAGAAGCATGTTGATCGCTGAACCCCATGATGGCAAGATAAGTACTACAGAGAACGCAGAACCCATTGTTTGCATCCAGTCTGGCACTGTTGACCATAATAGGTGGTGAGACCCTGCCCAAAGGTAAACGAACATCAATCCCCAGAAAGAGAGTAAAGAGAGCTTATAAGAATAGATAGCCTGTCCAGACTCTTTTGGAAGGAAGTAGTAGATCATACCAACGATAGGCACTGTAAAACCAAATGCAACCGCATTATGACCATACCACCATTGTACTAGTGCGTCATTCGTACCTGAATACATAGATACAGAGTGAGTGATTGCACCTAGACCCTCTGTTGCGAAATAAGTAGGAATTGACATATTGTTGAAAAGATAAAGCATAGCAATACCAAGGAAACATGCAAGGAAATACCATACAGAGATATAAAGTGCTTTCTCTCTTCTAATTCCTATAAGACCCATGATACCAACACCCCAAAGTACCCAGATTACAACAACAACAAGATCAACCCACCACTCATACTGAGCATACTCTTTACCACTGGAGATACCCAATAGTAATGATACAGTTGCTATCAACGCGCCCACAAAGTATAGCCAAAACTGAATGTTTCCGACCACCATCAAAAACTTCGATTCTGCCATAGATACTTTAAGGACTCTTTGCCCTATATAAAACCAAGTAGCAAAGATTGCTGAAACCGTAAATCCAAATACTACGGTATTTGTATGAAGTGGTCTGAGTCTTGAGAATGTCCCATACTCACCCAATAGATAGTTTAATTCAGGAAATGCCATTTGTGCGGCAATAATCGTACCGATCAACATTCCTAAAAATCCAAACAAAATAGTTAAAAAGGTAAACTTTTTTGCTAATGAATAATCATATTCCAATGCTGCATTTGATTGCATACATACCCCCTTGAATAAATTCTATGTTATAAAATTACAACACTCAATAATAATTATAATCTTATTTGATTATATCTGTACTTAAAAAATTATTTAATGTAAATATATGTAGGGATACGTTACATTTAACGTAAATATGTAGGGATTTAAAGCATCAAAAGAGAAATTAACTCCTGTTTAATCTATCAATTTTATTGATTTTTTTAGGAGTAATACACTCCTAAATATACTTTGAGGGGGAAGAAGAGAGTTATTGAAACCAGCTTTTGATCGTCGTCCAGATTCCAGTTTCTATACCTTTATCTTCGTTATCTAACTCAACAAATCGATCACATCCGGCTTTCAATCCAACATCACAACCTTTTTTGTAATATTCTTTTTCTTTGGTTCTGTTTTTTTCTACACCGAAACCGCCACGATAGATAATAGCCACGTTAAAACATGCATCACCGCTTTTTAATTCACATGCTTTTTCATAAAACACTCTTGATTTCACATCATCAGGTCTTACGTCATGACCGTCACGGTAGATCGTTCCCATCGCCTCACATGCTGATTTTATACCTCTTGCACATGATTTCTCGAGATACGGTATTGCCGCACCGTAATTCGTATTTTTATAGTAGTTATCACCCATGATATCACACGCTCTATCTTCACCAAGCGTACAAGCTTTACGTATATAACTCAACCCTTCTTCTTTAATATCCTGTACCTTCGCATTCTCCCCAGTGACCATAGGGAGTCCGTGCTCATAACAGGCTGTTGCATTATTATCACTACATAGAACCTTTAAAGAAATGCTCTGAGATGCTGAAAGTGTGGATAGAATAAATACACTGAATACCATGAGATGCTTTAACATACTATTTACCTGCTCTTTTCTCTTTATCTTTTTTCATCGCCTCAACAAGATGGGTGTTTTCAGATTCCATCTGCTGGAATGCTTCACTCATTTTATCTTTGAGGGCCTCTTCTACCAAACCATCACTGAGTGCAGCTTCATAATATTTTTTAAAATCCATATAAGGTGTGACCCCCGAAGAGAGTATCATTTTAAAATCAATACCAGGAAAGTACACCTCCCATGCTTTGGTAGCTGTTTTTAATACCTTCTTATTGTTAAAGTAAGAGACTGCCACAACGATCTGCATGGCAAATACAAGAAGTATAATGTAAAATACAATGGCCTGTGCGATACCCAACGCTTTAAAAGATGCAGGATTGAATATAGCGGCATACATCGCAAACGGTAAAATAAGAAAAGCCAATTTAATCCACTTGCTGCTCAGTCCCCCGAACAGTGCATTATCATAGATAAGTCTTTTTTTGATCTTGTAGTTATGTTCTTTAAAAACACTCTGTATGATCGTTTGAATTGTATATTGGTTTTCTTGCATCTTTGTTCCTTAGAATGTCACTCATATAAGTGTAGTAAGTTTAAATAAACTGTAGTTTAATAGCAGAAAAAATCTGCTATTGAAATATCATTAGAGATGATGTTTTACATACTCATCGATACTAAGAAGTATAATAATACCTAAAAATGCTGCATTGATCTTCCAGAAGATCGCACGTGCATCTGTAAGTTTAAACTCTTTTTTGAGCAGTTGCAGTGACGTGATAAATGCCCATATCCCCAATGCTGCAGAAAGCACCACTGTAACTGTTAAATAAACATTAAATGTATAAACCAGATAGATACCTGCATGTATGGTCAGTATGAGCCACACAAATGTGAGTCTTTGCAGGGTACCTTCCCCAAACAGACGCATTGCTGTAGGGTATCCGCCGTCTTTGTAGTCTCCATGAAAGAGCATCACCAATAACCAGAAGTGCGGCACCTGCCAGATAAAATAATAGACTGCCAAAGCAATGAACTCTAACTCAAAGAGTGTATGACCAGCTGCAAGCCACCCGATAGCCGGAGGGATGACACCCAATATCGCACCAGGAACCACTGCTACAGCAGATCTCTTTTTCAAAGGTGTATACATAAGGTTATACCAAATGAATGCAAACCCAAAAAAGTTTATCCCGGTCAACCCTAAGAGTGAATAGATAAACACAAATGAGGCCAGGATCAATACTAATGCAATGATAATCCCTGTACGAGGTGACATACGACCCGATGCGATAGGACGATTCTTCGTTCTTTCCATCTTGGAATCTTCTCTATACTCTTGTACTTGATTAAGAGTCGAAACCCCCATCGCTACAAGAAGTACAGAGAAGGTAGCAACAAACATATCTACACCAATCTCTCCCTTTGCCATGATATAGGCAAAGAGTGCAGATAGACTGACTGCAAAGGAGAGAATAAACTTGGTAACGCTAAAGAAATCTTTTATCATTTAGCTTTGTCGTCGAGATATTTAGCAATTGTTGAAATCTCTTCTTCTGTCATATCAGGGTATGCTGGCATTCCACCATTCATGCCTTTTTTACCTTTCTTGAATACATGACTCATAAATGTCGTATCGTATCCTACAAGACTTGGAGCCATACCATACTGACCCTTACCATCTTCACCATGACATGAAGAACATGCAGCAAATGATGCAGGTTTTTCACCTTTCATGCCACCAGCAACATAGGCAGCGATCTCTTCAGCATCTGCACCTGTAGCCATACCAGCTGGCATTGGTCCCATAGCATAACCAAGTTGATCTTGACCATTATGGATCACATCCAATACTCGTTCTTTTGTCCATCTAGATTTAAGAGAAGGTCCAACTATTACTTTATCTGTTTCAATTGCATGACATTGTGTACATCCATGTCGTTGTACTAGTGCATCACCACCTTTAGCATAATTACCTTTTGGTGTATTCTCTGTACTATTAAACCATGCATCATACTCCGCTTTTGGAAGTACTACTACTCTAGAATACATATATGAGTGGTCTGTACCACAGTACTCGGCACACTCAACATCATACTCACCCACTTTAGTTGCATGAAACCATTGTTTTGTTGTACGTCCAGGAACCACATCCTCTTTCATACGGAATGCAGGGATATAGAATGCGTGAATTACATCATCCACCGGTGCAGTCATCTCTAAAATGACATCTGTATTCACAGGTACATAAAGTGCAGTGATACCCATCGTACCTTCTTCTATCACCTTACCATTCTCATCCTTAACAGGTTTTTCGTATGCCCCACCAATTTTGTGTACATAGCCATCTTTATTTGCAGCGTACTCATATTTCCACTTCCACTTAGAACCTTCAACCTTAACCACCACAGTGTCATCTGTGACTGTTGGGAGGGTTCTGAACATTTGTAGTGTCGTATTACCATAGTAAAAGAAAACCATCACCGCAATAATTGGAATGATCGTCCATGCCAATTCCAACCCGGTATGATGGGTCAAGGTACCGATATCTTCATTTTTGACCTTATCTGCACGATACTTCCATGCAAAATAAAGCATCGGTGCAACTACTGATAAAAATAGTGCAATTGAAATCCATACATGCAGCCAGAACGCAAATTCATGATCTGCGTTAAAACTCGATGCATGTGTACTAAATCCTTCTAATGTATTACTCATATAATAAAACCTCTCTTAGTGTACTGCAGGAGTAGTAGCAGTATTTGTAACTTGCGGCGTAATAAAACTTTCTGCCTCAAATTGGAAATTGGCAACGTCGATACCAATAACGATAATAAAGAAAACTGCGACCAATGATAATGAAAACCATACCATAGCCCCAATCAATTTCTCACCTTTTAAGTGCATGTAGTAAATTACGATCAGCCAAGCTTTAGCAACTGCAACAAGCATTTGTGCCAAAAATGTTGATTTTGTCATAAATAAACCTGGTTGTACAAATGTTACTGCTGTCAATAATAATAAACCTATTAGTACTTTGTAATATACTTTTTTCTCTTCTTGATAATTTACTGTATTAGTGGTGCCCATTTGTACCTCCTCCAAAAATCATACTAAAGTCTGACATTTGAATACCGTCAGCTCCGATCATATAGTAGTAAGGGAATACGAATACCCAAATAAGGTGTACGATATCCCAGTATAGTGCGATGTTCCAGTGTAAAATATGATGCTCTGGGCTTACTTTACCTGCATTGATTCTTTTAAGTAACCAAAGCATAAGACCAATACCAATGATAATATGGAATCCGTGGAGTCCAGTCATTGAAAAGTAAAGACCATAGAATAATTTCTGACCAAATGGTAAAGATGATTCAGGCAATAGCTTGTCATGCATCAAGAAAATACCGTGATGATACTCAGCTGTCCATTCGAATCCTTTGATCACCAAGAAAGCAACTGCCAAAATGATAGTCGCCCAGATCATAAGCTTAGCACCTTTCACATCACCTGCTCTCATTCTAAGTAATCCTAGTCCCATTGTAAGTGCAGATACCAGTAGAATCACTGTATTCGTACCACCCAATAGTCTATTTAAAGCTGCAGAAGCATCTAAAAAGTCTTGAGGGTGTAGTGAATTATAGTAAGCAAGTGCAAGGAACATTGCTCCAAACATCATTACTTCTGTAAGCATAAACAGCCAGAAACCTAGTTTCCCGCCGTAAAAATCACCTTGCCAACCTTGTACTTCATGTTGATTTCCATCACGATCTATCGCGATCTCAGGTACGTATTCGTGTCCCATTAGTCTATCCTTTGCATCGTTTCATAATTAAATTTAACCACTGGCTCACCATGTTTATACTCATATGGATCAAAATCAACATATGGCACTTTAGAGTGGTTCTCTAGTGGCGGTGGTGATGATGGTAAGTGCCACTCAAGTGTAGTCGCATTCCATGGATTAGGCGTCGTTGCCTCACCTTTTGTCCAACCTTTAAAGAGTACCCAGAACATATAGATAAGACCAGCGATAAAGATCACTGCTCCATAGAATGAAAGTTGGTGATAAATTTCAAATTCCGGTAAGTAGTCAAAGTAACGTCTTGGCATACCATAGTAACCAGCGATGAACATTGGGAACCATAGTAGGTTAAATCCGATAAAGTTAAGATAGAAAGCGATTTTTGCTTTTGTTTCGTTATACATTTTACCTGTTACAAGCGGGAACCAATAGTGCATACCTGCAAACAGCAAGAATACAACCCCACCAAGAATCGCGTAATGGAAGTGTGCAACTGTGTAATAGGTATCTTGTAAGTGAACGTCCATACCGATCATAGTAATAGTCACCCCTGTGATACCACCGATCGCAAATGTAATAATTGTTCCTAGTGCCCAGATCATTGGTGTTGAAAGAACGATCTTACCTTGATACATTGTAGCAACCCAGTCATAGAACTTTACACCTGTTGGGATCGCAACAAAGAAAGTAAGGAATGAGAATACCGTCTTAGCAATATCTGACATACCTGATGTATAAAGGTGGTGACCCCATACAAGGTAACCGATACCTGCAATTGATGCTGAAGAAAGAGCGATCGTTCTATATCCGAATACCTCTTTTCTTGAGAATGTAGGAATGATTTCAGACATAATACCGAATGCTGGAAGGATCATAAGATAAACAGCCGGGTGAGAGTAGATCCAGAATAAGTGTTGGAACAATACAGGGTCTCCCCCTTTAGCCGGGTCAAAGATACCAATACCAAAATATTTTTCCAAAATAGCCAATACAAGCGTAATACCAACAACTGGTGTTGCAAGAAGCTGGATCCATGCTGTTGCGTAGATACCCCATACAAAAAGTGGCATTTTAAAGAAAGTCATACCTGGTGCTCTAAGTCTGTGAATCGTTACAAGAAAGTTAAGTCCAGTAAGAATAGATGCAAATCCAAGAACAAATGCAGCTACAAGCGCCATAATAACGTTTGTTCCTGTATTCATAGAGTATGGCGCATAGAATGTCCAACCTGTATCCGCTACACCTTCACCTATAAATAGTGATGCAAGTGCAATACAACAACCAGCAATATAGAGCCAGAATGTAAACCAGTTCAATCTTGGGAAAGATACATCTTTCGCACCGATCATCAATGGCATAACAATGTTTCCAAATATTGCAGGGATCCCCGGGATAATAAAGAGGAAGATCATGATCACACCATGTAGTGTGAATGCCTGGTTGAACGTGTTTCCATCCATATATTGTCCCCCTGGTGCAAACAGTTCAAGTCTCATTGCAAATGCTGTAAATACAGCTACAAAAAAGAATACAAACATGACAGCTGCATACATAATACCAATTCTTTTATGGTCGATAGTAAGCATCCACTGCATGAATGTACTCTTAGGGTGCCCAATGGCACAGTGTGTTTCGTCGAAATAAGTTTTACTCATCTATGTCTCTCCTTTGATTTAGATGTTCTTCTTGATCTCTTCTTCCTGCCTTAATAAGCCAGATAAAAAAGATAATTGTAATCGTTAATATTACTGTTGCTGCTATCTTCTCCCAGGCAAAAACATAGGTTTTGCCTTTTGGATCGTATGCGAAACAATACAGTAATGTTTTAGCTATGGTCGGTCCAACCTTGCCTTGTGCTGACTCCAATACTGCCATTTTCACATCAAAAGGAAGTTGTTCGATACCGTTAAGGTAACGTGTGATCTTTCCTTCTGGTGAAATGACTATCAATGATGCAGCATGGATCCACTCAACCACACCCGCTCTGGATACTTCCTTTTTATAGGTAAATCCAACTTTGTCAGCCAAAATAGCCGAAGAGTTGTTTTCACTGAGTAAAAAGTGCCATGCATCCTTCACGTAGGGTCTGCTCATAGCGGCTAACATCGTCTTTCTTTTCGCTTTTGCTAAAGGCGGTGTTTCATCCGGTGCAAAACTGATAGTCAATACTTTGTAGTCAGTATTTTCAGCCAAGTCAAGCTTAGACAACATTTTTGCCATATCTTCTAGTTGTGGTGTACAGATACCTGCACATCTAAAGTAGTTCAAAGAGATAATAGTTGGTTTTCCATCCATATACTCTTTAAGTGTTCTACTTTTACCGTCTTCATCTATAAATGTTAAATCAAGCGGAACGTATTCCCCTAACTTTTCATTTACACCTAAAGACTCTGCTTGTAGTACAGTTAGAAACAGTAATACAAGCATCACAATTTTCTTCATCTACACTCCCCTGTTTATGTCTATATTTGTAAAAATACGAACAATTCTAGGGCACAATCACTTAAATGGCAATGAAAAAATATTGATTAAAGTGTATTTGATTGATAAAAAAGACTTTTAAGTTACAGAAAGTAATTTTTTTAATTATATATAAGATTTTGTAATTTTTTACATTAGATTAAGTAAACTGATTATGGGTAGGATTATTTTAAGGGAAAGTGTACGCTTCCCCTGATGGATATGATAGAATAAAGAATGGTACTATAACACTTATAGTAAGAAAAGTTTAGGCTTTGCCTTTTGCACTTTGGATAGAATGTATGTATTGGTAATCTACTGCTATATTTTGCTCTTTAGGAAGATGTTTTGAAAGTCTCTCTACCAACCCTTCAAAATCTTCGAACAGATAATTCGCCATAGAACCCGGGATAGGGTTGATCTCGTTCAGAAGTACTTTACCCTCAACAACAAAAAAGTCACAACGTATGATACTCCCTCTGAAAAGAGGGTCATAGATCTTTTTGAAACTCTCTTGGATCTTCGCTTTTAGCGCATCTGAAATATCCGCTGCCAAAACTTGAGAATCTCTCGAAAAGTCCATGTATTTTTTTTCAAAATCCAGGAACTCCTCTTTGTGAGGTTCTTCTACGATAGAAAGTTCCCAATCATTCGTGTATGTCCCTGCCTGGTTAAACTCTTTCACCCCTTCGATAAAAGGTTCTATGATCACATCGGTGTCAAATTCAAAAGCGACATCAAGCGCATAATCAAGCTCTGAAGCGTCTTTTACAATACTTACACCTATGCTGGAACCCAAACGGACCGGTTTGATAATAATAGGGTATGGCATAGCGATCTTTCTCTCATCATTTTTAGAAAGATATTCGTAGGCTACCGTTTTGACACCTACACTTTCTGCTAAAAATTTGGTATAAAGTTTGTTATAAGAGAGTGCCGAAGCTTCTATTCTAGGGGAGATGAAAGGAATCGTGTAGAATTCCATCAATGATGCTATCTTCCCATCCTCTCCATCTCTTCCATGGATAAGGTTCAGTGCTACATCAAAATCGATACGCTTGCTTCCAAACATACCATCTACCTGGAAACCACCATTTTTAAGTGTCAATTCTTTGGATTTTTTATATTCACCTGATGAAAAGAGTTTAGAATTGATCTTCTGCGTATCTATGAGATAAAATTTTCTGTCACTGCTTACAAAGATATAGACCAGTGTAGCGTTTTTTAAAACTTTTTTCATTGTAATGGCAGACACAATGCTTATCTCATGTTCATAACTGGATCCACCAAACAATATCGCTATTTTCATCTCTCGTCCTTAAAGCATTTTGGCAAATTCGCCAAAGATATAGGCACTTTCATGCGGTCCAGGACTAGCCTCCGGGTGATGTTGTACCGACATGGTTGGAGAATCATTGTATTTGAGTCCCTCTATCGTATTGTCAAAAAGGTTCATATGTGTGACAGTCGCCACTTCAGTAATGTTATCAGGTACATTATAGTTGTGGTTTTGTGCCGTGATCTCTACTTTACCCGTTACCACATTACTCACAGGGTGATTTCCACCATGGTGTCCGAACTTCAGTTTATAGGTATCATAACCATGTGAGATAGAAAGTAACTGATGCCCAAGACAGATACCAAAAATCGGTACTTTGCGAGCGATCAGTTTTTTGATCTTCTCATGTTCCTCTGTTAAAATAAGCGGGTCCCCGGGTCCATTTGAAAGGAATACCCCATCACACTCTTTTGCATCGACTTTCTCAATGATCTCTTCGGCTGATATGGAGTTTGGTACAACCGTGACTTCCATACCTGCATGTGTCAATTCATTAAGAATATTTCTTTTAATACCAAAGTCAAGTGCGATGATCTTTTTTGTGGTATTAGGTGCGTCATACTGGAATGTATCTGTATTGTAACGCCCTTCAGGATGGATATAACTCTCTTTTGTACTGACCTGTTCAATGTAATTCACTTCCTCAATACGCGGGGAAGAGTCCAGTACTTTTTTCAGTGCATCCTGATCATGTATCTCAGTAGAAGCTACCATCATCATCGCCCCTTCGTCTCTAAGCATTTTTGTCAAAAATCGAGTATCTATCTCAGTAATACCAAGTACATTCTCTCTTTTGAGCAACTCTGCTAACGTCTCTTCACATCTAAAGTTAGAAGGGCGATCCTGATAACTGCGTACGATGACCCCTTTACAGTAGGCACCTTTACTCTCCATATCTTGAGCATTGCACCCTACATTACCTATCTCGGGTGTCGTGAATGTCACAAATTGTCCTGCATAAGAAGGGTCTGTCGTGATCTCTTGGTATCCTGTCAGAGATGTATTAAAAACGATCTCTCCTACAGACGTACCTTCTGCACCAAAACTTTTTGCTTCAAGCATCAATCCATTTTCAAAATACAAAGATATCTTATTCATCACAGCATACCTCTTTTCGATAGTTCTTCCTGATACAATCTTTCATAGAGGAGTTCATAATCCTGTGAACCAGGAATCACTTCTTTCTCCATACCTTTGATCTTTGTATAAACTATATCATCTATCTCATCATAGGCATCTGCAAAGGTTTTGAAAGATTTAAATATCACATTCTTCACCTGGTTTTCATTCACTGTATATTCTGCAAGGTAATTTTCATACAATTCATCCAAGATCAAGTGTGCCAGGTCATTGTATCTGTCATCATAATTCATGATCACACCATGCTCAGGGGCCATTTTCTTTTTGATCATAAAAAAGAGTTGTCTCTCATCGGCATGTTGGAACTCTATCTCATCATAATTCTCTTCTATGATCTTTTTGACTTTTTCATCAAGCGCGCGTTCTTTTTCAAGATTTTCATCGATGATCTTTTTTGCTGCAGCCACTACTGCTTCTCTTCCTTTTGGCAGAGTAATAAAAGGTGCATTGGCTAGATCTATCCCGATTTTTGTTGCTACATATCCTGTCTGTTGTGGTTTTAGTCTCATTGCTACCCCTTATTATCGAATTATTGTGTCTTCACGCTCTGGACTTGTCGAAATGATCCCCATCTTTGTTCCGATCATCTCTTCTAGTGCCAAAATATATGATTTGGCTGTCTCCGGCAAGGCATCGAATTCTCTCACACCTTCTGTTTTGTCCCAACCCGGAAAACTCTTATAGACAGGTGTTGCATCATCAAGCTCATAAGGCACATAGTCGATCTCTTTGCCATCTACTTCATAAGCCACACATACTTTTACCTCATCAAAACCATCCAGTACATCCAATTTCATCAGTGCTACCTGGTCTACACCATTTACACGCACTGCATGACGCATCGCTACAGCATCAAACCAACCACATCTTCTCGGACGTCCTGTCGTTGTACCGAACTCATGTCCATTTTTACGAAGTGTGTCACCCTCTGCACCAAAATCTTCACTTGGGAAAGGCCCATTCCCTACTCTTGTACAGTATGCTTTTGCTATACCTGTGACTTTTCCAAGGTCTTTGGGATTGATACCAAGACCAGAACAGGCACCTGCACTGACCGTTGTTGAAGAGGTTACATACGGATAGGTACCATGATCGATATCAAGCATCGTTCCCTGTGCACCCTCTAAAAGTATCTTTTTCCCATCATCCATGATCTCCCACATCATTTGTGTCGTATCTGTGATAAAAGGCCCAAGTACTGCTTTATACCCTTCCAGCTCGGCTAAAAGTTCTTCCTCTTTCGGAGCTTCAACACCCATCGCATCAAAGATCGGCTGGTTCATTGCAAAAAACTCTATAATTTTAGCCGTAAGCTTTTCAGGGTTTAACAATTCTCCCAGTCTATGTCCTACTCTAGCGATCTTATCACCGTAGGCAGGTCCGATACCTTTACCCGTTGTACCGATGGCTTTGTCACCCTTCAAACGCTCTTTGGCTTGGTCTATGAGTGCATGGTAAGGCAAAAGTACATGTGCTTTGTCTGAAAGGAAAAGTCTTCCCTCCAGGTTATCAAACTGCTCCATCTCTTTAATGAAATCTTTTGGAGAAAGTACGACACCATTCCCTACAATATTTTTTGCTTTTGGGTTCAGTACACCAGAAGGGATAAGGTGAAGCGCATACTTCTTGTCACCAATGACGATCGTATGCCCCGCATTATGACCACCTGCAAAACGACATACATAGTCATGTGTCTGCGCCATATGGTCAACGATCTTTCCTTTTCCTTCATCTCCCCATTGGAGACCTACGATCAAATCTGCTTTACTCATCTACCTTTATCCTCTGTTCATTTTATTACTGATACACTCATCTGTATAGAGTGCAAATCCTGCTGCTTCTACGCCGTCTATGGTGTATATTCCGCCCATTGCCAAAAGACTGTTGTCTTCAAACATTCTGAATGTCAAAGAGTCATAGTATCTCATCTTCGCATAGAAGAGTGGAGAGATAACCATGTTGTTGTACGCTACTTTATCTGTGGCTTCTTTGATCTTTTCAAGTTCCGCTTTGATGTCATCAGGGAATGGGTTAAGATCTTCAAGGTCACTGACAGCATTGATTCTTACAAGCTGTTCGATCCAAGGCAGATCTGCCGCCATGATCTGTTCCACATGCATCGATTTCAATACATCTAAAGAGACCCCGTATTTTTCATTTAAAAGATGCGGGATACGGATATTGGCTATCTGCATCACAGGTTCGGATCCTATCTGCTTTAAAAGCGTTGTCGTTGTCTCTGCGATGTCTTTAAAGGTACCATCAATCACTTCTGCCCCGATCTGATACTGCTCTTTTGTCGGGAACGTCACTGTTGGTTGGATATAGAACCACTTTTTTGACTCTGTACTACGCCCCAATCTTTTGGTCACGATACGCACCACATCTGCCGTGGAGTCTGCACGTAACGTGACTTCGTGATTTTCTGCATCATTCAGTCTGACCAAGAGCTTTTGGTCTTCGAAACATTCATGCTGGTGGTAAGAGAAGAGCGGTGTAACGATCTCTTCAAATCCAAGCGTCTCCAATGTTTCACTGGCGATACGTTCTATCTCTCTTTTTATCTTGGCACTTTGTCCAAAATAAAGCCTACTCCCACTAGGGATCTCGTGTTCAAATATCATTTAGTTACTCTTCTCAAAATACGTTTCGTTAAAAACACGGCCTGCCGTACCATCAAACGCTCTTCTACCGAGGTCAGCCAAAGCCAACTCAATAGCATTCACTACCCATGCAGACTCATAGACAGGGATAAGACCCATTTGGTTGATACGGAATATCTTACCTTTGAGGTGGTCTTGCCCACCTGCCATATTTACACCATACTTTGTTTTAAGCAGTTTACGTATAGGTTCAGCATCTTCATCGAACACTGTACTCATAGATGGTGCCGGTGTTTGAGGATACATGGAAAAACCTATCGCTTCCAGTGCTGCCTGTGTTGCACATGCTCTTGCTGCTGTATTTGCATATAAAGCATCGACACCCTCTTCCTCGATCGCATCGAAGATAGCATTGAGCCCTATGATCAGTGTTGTTGCAGCCGTATATGCTGTCGTGTTCTGCTGCTGTTTTTTGATCTCTGAAGCAAGGTTGAAGTAGTAGTCTTCCCCTTTACCTATCTTCTCTACAGCTGCCTGTGAAAGACCGATCATCGCAAGTCCAGGAGGGAGCATCAACGCTTTTTGGCTTCCTGTCACCAATGCATCGATATTCGAGATATCAATACGCTCTACACCTACCGCCGTGATACCATCTGCTACGATCATAATATCAGGGTTGATCTCTTTGGCTCTTTTCGCAATCGCTTCTACAGGATGACGAAGTCCGCCGGCACTTTCACACACCTGTATAAAGATCGCATCGATATCCGCATTCTCATTCAAAGCATTCTCAACATCGGCAACTGAACAAGGTGTATTCCACTCATAGCTGAGCTCCACTTTGTCTCTTCCCATTGCATCAGCGATCTTCCCGAAACGCTCACCAAACTTACCGGCATTTACCGTCAAAGCCTTGCTCTTACACAGGTTTAACATACATGCCTGCATTGCACCTGTGCCTGAAGAGGCTATCATCACACACTCATCCATCCCAAGAAGTTTTAAAAGTCGTTCACGGGCTTCTTTAAAAATAGCTTCAAATTCTGGTGTTCTATGGTGTATCGTAGGTGTTGCCATAGCTTGGCGTACAGACTCCGGTACTGGTGTAGGTCCTGGGGTAAAAAGTAGCATAAGTATCCTCGTTTTCACCGTTCTAATGACGGCATAGTTACGTGGATTATATCCAAAATGAGGTTAGAGAATGGTGAAGGAAAATAATTAAATAATGGCAGAAGAGTAGGAACTCCCTGCTGCTGAGTTCTTAGGATAGTGTAATCGTTTGCTGACCTATCTCTTTATATCTTGCATAATAGTGTTCAACAAATGATCTTATCTCCTCTTTTACCGGTAGATATACACCATTTTCTTTACGCGCATACGTATTCAAATAGAGCGTTGCATCTACTTTTGAAAGATAGTTTTCTGCTAAAGTTCTATAGGCATTTTGATAGGATTCTTTCATCTTGTCATACTTGCTGTAGTCGATACGTATCTCTCCGTCATAGGTGATAACACCTGAGCTGAAAAGGATATCAAGATGGATCAATCCTTCACAATAATAGGGTAAAACTTCACCGACCTCACGCCAGGCCATAAGCCCCACTGCCCGTGAAACCACATCGTCTACAATGTGTGTTTTCAGCGCTTCACGCTCATTAGAGAAAAATGCCATCAGTCCGCCTGCCGTAGCTTTGAACTCTTCGATATTTTTAAACTGTCCCGAGCGGTTCATCTTTTTTTCCGTCTCTTCATCTATCCAAAGGATATGACCATACTCATGTCCTACTGTAGAGATATCGTAGATCTCTTGCCAAAGGTCAGGATCCGTATCTATAAGTTCTCTTTGTTTCTTCACAAAATCTTCACCCATAGTTTCGACTGAAAGTTTCATAATGGGTTTGGATTTTTTGGACTCCATGACAAAATCGGCATAGGCAAAGATCTTTTTCCCAAGTTCTGTTGAAACCTGTTCATCATTCGGTACGACCTGTGCCGAGAAAAGACCGTTGAACTCTGCTCCATAGTAAAGGACAGGTTGACCTATATAAAGCTGGGTTTCATCCACCTGTAAAAGATTCTTACTCATCGTATGCAAGGCTTCTTTACCAAAGTTTTTTGCCATTTCATAGGCAAAAAGTTTAATGTTGTTACGTGTACTTGAACCCTCTTGCAATTTGGGATTGACAATACGCAGATCCCATTCCAGAGCCACAGCTTTTCTGTAATGATCTTCATAATACTCTAAGGGATGCCCTACCTGCAATGGTGTCGTTATAGCCATCCAACGTCTATCAACATCTGCCCATTTACCTATGAGTTCATCGGTTTTCGTATGTGTAAAAGCCACTTTAAGCGCCGTAAAATAGGCGATCCATTCTGATTTTTGATCAAAAACATCATCTTTATATTGGTTCAAAAGAGCAATGAGCTGTTCAAGTGCTGTAGTCACTTGTGCCACCTCTTCAGGAAATGCTTCCGCATAGGCAATGCTTTTATACCCAGTGTCCTCTTTTTTAAGTACAGAGTAAGATCTGTCTCCTATAGATCCGCTCTCGTCTCTGTCTAGCAGCGACTCATTCTGAAGCATCTCAAATACTTTTGCATCATCACCGTGAAACATCTCACTGAGCTCAAGGTTCACAGAGTAAAGAATATGATCTGTCCAGTGGCTTTGCCAGACGCTCATAGCAAGACCAACATGATGTACACCCAACATCAACGCACGATAAAAAGGTGTAAGAAGCTGCTTCTCCTCTACCCATGCAATGAAATTTTCATGCCGGTTTATGTGCATCGTACTCGTAAATCCATAGGCCAACTCTTTTTTCACTGCTATCTCTTCTTTAGAACAGCCCTGCTTCTCCAACACTTGTTCCAGCGCATCTTCACGCAAATTCACAAAACGGGTAAGCGCTGCCATTTCAGAGTCTTTATTTCTCGGTAACCCAATAAGCGTTAAAAATGCCTCTACGCTCTTATAAGCTTGATCGTGCCCTTTTGTTTCATCCAATAGTTCATAGTATTGGTTGAGATCGGCCTGTCTGCTTTGTAATTCATCATATATGACCTGCAGATCTTCCATAAACTGTTTTTTCATGCTTTACCCTTTAACATTTGTATGATCGGTTTGGCCAACTTCAATGCTTGTGCTCTGTGTGAGATCGCTTTTTTAACACAATCATCCAACTCACCCAAAGTCTTGTCAAATCCTGCAGGAATGAAGATCGGATCATACCCAAACCCTTTGTCGCCTCTTACCTCATCTATGACATCCCCATGCATCCATCCATGCACCACATACTCTCCATATTTGGAGACAATAGCGATCGCTGCCGTATAATATGCCGGTGTAGACTTCAAACCTTTTTCTTTCACCGCTTCTATCAGCTTATAGAGGTTCTCTTTGTCTGTGGCACCCTCTCCTGCATAACGTGCGGAGTAAATACCCGGTGCCCCGTCCAGTAGTGGCAGAGAGATACCACTGTCATCAGATATCACTAGATACTCTTCACCCAGTTTTTCATAGATCTTACGTGCTTTAATGAGTGCATTGGCAGCAAATGTATCACCGTCTTCTACGATATCAAATTCACCTAAAAGTTCAGAAAAAGCAACCACTTCATCTTCACACATCTGTTTGAATTCACGTAGTTTTCCTTTGTTCCCTGTCGCTAGAACGATACGCATTTCAGTCTCCTTTTCACAGAGTGAAACCGTGTGAAAATCCCTTCCACTCAGGCTTCCTCTTTTACATAAGATGACAGATCTTCACCTATATCATCTACTCTTAAATATTTCGTTATATAATGAGAGAAATTTTATCTAAATAGAGGTATCACTATGATTAAACAGATCATGCCGCTCAGTCTCATTGTGGGATTGAGGTTTTTTGGACTCTTTATCGTTCTTCCTGTTCTCTCCATCTATGCACTTGACATGGAAGGCGCAACACCTTTCCTTGCAGGTCTTGTTGTAGGTGGTTATGCACTTACACAAGCCGCTTTTCAAGTACCTTTTGGACTGGCAAGTGACAAAATAGGACGTAAAAAGACCCTGCTTTTTGGTCTGATCATCTTCATTATAGGTTCCGTGATCGCTGCAATGAGTGAAAATATCTACATGCTTCTTATCGGGCGTTTTCTACAGGGTGCAGGTGCCATCGGTTCTGTGGTTTCAGCGATGGTTGCAGACCTGGTAAAAGAGGAGCAGCGTGCCCATGCTATGGCCATCATGGGTGGAACGATCGCGCTTAGCTTTGCCGCAGCGATGATCATTGCACCTGTCGTGGGTGGTCACTGGGGGATAGACAAACTCTTTTGGCTGACTGCGATTCTTTCGGTGATGGCGATAGGTATTTTATTTACTGCCGTCCCTCAGCCTCCGACGATCGTTCACAGCTATGAAGAAGAGGAATCCAAGATGCTAGAGGTCTTTAAAGACAGATCTCTGACACGTATGTACATTACGTTTCTTTTCCATTCCTCTATTATGACCATGGCATTTTTTATCATTCCAGTCGTGATGACACAGGGGCTCACTGAAGGCGGCTTTGGTTGGGAAAAGTCTGAACTCTGGAAAGTCTATTTCCCTGCGATGATCTTTGGTTTCTTCGCTATGGCACCTGCAGCAATATTTGGAGAGAAGTACGGTAAGGGGAAACAAGTCTTTATGATCTCGGTTTCTGTGATCTTCTTTGGTTTTCTTGCGATGGGATTTGCGAGTTCTGCGTGGGTCTTTGTCGTGGGTGTCGTGCTTTTTTTCATCGGATTCAATATGTTCGAACCTCTCCTGCAGAGTTTTGTGGCCAAATTTGCCAAAGTCCACCAGAAAGGTGCAGCATTGGGTGTAGCCAATACTTTTGCCTATGTAGGTATCTTCCTGGGTGGTCTGCTTGCAGGTTGGCTCATGCAGCACTATGACAGAGCCACACTTGCCGTTGTGGTGGCAATCATTTCTGTAATATGGTTCATCTGGGTAGCGACCATGCCAAACCCAAACAACAGAGGGAATGTCTATCTTTCTTTAGACATTTTTGACCGCGAAAGGGTGGCTTCCCTGAAGAGTCATGAAGCGATTGTAGAGAGTTATGTGAATGAAACAGAGAACATCGCTGTTATCAAATATGAAAAAGACCTCATAGATGAAGATGAGATCAGAGGGATGTTGAGTTAATGCTTACACCACTTATTAAAGAGCTCCAGGAGGCACTTAGACATACGCCTTCGAATATACAGATAAAAGATGCATTACATCTGCTCTTTAATGAGAGTCACTATGGATGTCAAAAAGACTATCCTGTCGCTGTAGTCCATGAAAAAACCAGGATCACCGACCCCTCATCTCTTAAGTTTTTCACACAAAAAAACCTGATAGATTCAGAGGGTTTTACCCCTGGTGACTATGACGATACGCAGATTGAACAGATTGTTTCACATGCACCTAATTACATCCAAAGGGTCAACTACATCGTTACCCATAGTAAAGCCATTCCTCAACCAACATTTTTCAATAAATTCAAACATGACTACTGGAAAAAAATTCAAAGTGTCAATGGTCTGGAAGCGCTTATTGATGTCACTGTATTGTCTCACGATACGACAGAGTGTGAAGCGGAAGCCTCTTTACGTGCGATCATCCGAAAGAGAAAAGAGGTACATCAATTAAAAAAACTGACCTTTATCTGGATAGCAGAGACCGTAGGTCAAAATACATCTATAGAAACTGTGCTCAAACACTATTTTAAAGAAGACTACACTGTTGTAAAAAATGGAGAAAAAAGCTACTACATAGGGTGGAGCACACCATTGCAAAGTATCAATATGCGTTACTTTGTATGCCCACCCAAATAAAAACCGAGGTTTTAAACGAAAAGGATATGAAATTCTCAGGGAGCTTAGAGTTTACACTCTCCAAGCTCAACTTCTCTATACTCTACATCCATCAATTTACATGCACGCTTCATGATGCCTTCTTGCGTAAATCCGAACTTCTCAAAGAGTTGCTCTGCCGGTGCAGATGCTCCAAAACATTCCATACCAAGGACATCATCTGCATAACGGTAGTACTCTGTTCCTGTTGCTGCTTCAACAGCAAGCACTTTGGTATTTGGATCAATGACTGCTGCCTTGTACGCTGCATCCTGCTCATTGAAGAGATCAAGACACGGTACAGAAACCACGTTTGCCTTAATGCCAAGTACAGCCAGGTGACATGCTGCCTTTAGACACGGCATCAACTCTGAACCTGAAGCCATCAGCGTAAAGTTCGCATCTTTTCTTTTCTTGACGATGTAGGCACCTCTGCTTACATCACCGAAATCTCTTTTTGGTTTGAGTGTTTCAAGCTTTTGACGGCTTAATACAAAACCGTGTGGTGCTTTCATGGTCAGTGCTGTTCTCCATGCTTCCACATTCTCCGTAGCATCTGCCGGTCTCCATACATAGAAGTTAGGCAATGCTCTAAACTGTGACATATGCTCGATAGGCTCATGGGTAGGGCCATCTTCCCCTACTCCGATACTGTCATGCGTCCAAACAAAGAAGTTTTGAATCTTTGTCAATGCTGCGATACGTGCTGCTGGCTTAAGATAATCAGAGAATACAAAGAATGTTGCATTAAATGGGATCGTCGTACCATAGAGTGCCATCGCATTCGTGATAGCAGCCATAGAGTGCTCACGGATACCAAAGTGAAGGTTTCTTCCTTTAGGGAAATCCCCGAGATCTTTCAACTCTGTTTTGTTCGACGGTGCCAGGTCTGCTGAACCACCGATAAAAGAAGGAACCGCTGTTGCAATGGCATTAAGAATCTTACCGTTTGAATCTCTTGTTGCCATCGCTTTATCTCCGGAGAAATCCGGGAATTCGATCGCAGAGAAATCAGGGTTAAGCAGTCTAGCCAATGCTTCGTTCTGCTCGATAAGCGGTGCCTCTTTTTGTCTATGTATCCACTCTTTCTCTGCAAGTTCACCCTGCTCTAAGGCACATCTGAATCTAAGAAGGACATCTTCTGGGATCTGGAAGAATGCTTCAGGATCGAAACCTTCTTTGGCCTTTGACTCAGCGATGATATCGGCACCTAGCGGCGCCCCGTGTGTATGGTGAGACCCTTCCATATCACCTGCACCCTTACCGATGATCGTATTGGCAATGATGATCGTAGGTTTAGTGGCTGTTTGCACTTCTTCTAAGGCTTTTTCAATGTCATCATAACAGTGTCCGTTGATCTTAATCACGTTCCAGTTCTGTGCTTCAAAACGTTTTGCAACATCTTCACTCCACGCGATACTTGTATCACCCTCGATCGTGATCTCATTGTTGTCATAGATCAGTACCATGTCTTTAAGCCCTAAATGCCCGGCAAGTGCACAGGCTTCATAAGAGATACCTTCTTGCAAGTCACCATCACCACAGAGACAATAGACTTTATGGTCTATCAGTTCACAGGTCTCAGAATTTACCTGATTTGCCGTATAGGCTTCTGCCATTGCAAAACCTACAGCATTGGCGATACCCTGTCCCAAAGGACCTGTCGTGATCTCTACGCCTTCCGTATGTCCATACTCCGGGTGTCCCGGTGTTTTAGAGTCTAATTGACGGAAATTTTTCAGGTCATCAAGCGTTACATCATAACCCCAAAGGTGTAAAAGAGAGTAGATCAGTGCTGAACCATGTCCTCCTGAGAAAACCAAACGGTCACGGTTGAGCCATTTTGGGTTTTTAGGATTATGGCTCAGTTTTTCACTCAAAACCACTGCGATATCTGCAAGACCCATAGGTGCACCCGGGTGTCCTGAATTTGCTTTTTGTACCATATCAGCCGCTAAAAATCTGATCGTATTTGCCATCTTTTTACGCATTTTGTTCTGCTCTGTCATTGCCATAGTTATTCCTTTAGTTATGTCTGTATAGGTATGTGTTCATCAAGGGTTGTAAAGCCATTTGCAACTTTTCATCAAAGCTTTCAAATCGTCTTTGTAAATCTTTTGCCAGAGTATTTGCTTCTTCAACACTTTTCTCCAGTCCTAAAAGATTGACAAAGCTATTTTTATCGCTGTCATTTCCTGTGGGTTTTCCCGCCTCTTCTTCACTCTGCGTCTCATCTATAATGTCATCTTGTATCTGAAAAAGTAATCCCAGATCGATACCAAAATCATAGAGGGCATCCTGTACCCTCTTCTCAAGTCCTACGATAACGGCTCCCATCTGCATGGAGGTAGCGATGAGTTTTGCCGTTTTGTTCTTGTGCAGTGTTTTTACCTGTTCTATATCCAATGGTGTGTTTTCAAAATAGCAGTCCATAGCTTGTCCAAGTACCATACCACGGCTTCCTCCATCACGTGCAAGCAACTCTACAAGTTTTATTTTCACATCTGCACGCAATGGTGCTTTAGAGATGAGATAGAAAGCATCCGTGTTAAGTGCATCCCCCGCAAGTATAGCCGTCACTTCATCAAAACGTTTATGTAGCGTCTCATGTCCACGGCGCAGATCTGCATCATCCATCGCAGGCAGATCATCATGTATCAGAGAATAGGTATGGAACATTTCAAGTGCAAGTGCTACGGGTAAAGCACCATTATAAAGCATCGGTTCATAGGCATCAACGATATTTAGAAGTAACATAGGACGAAAACGTTTTCCACCTGCAGTCAGCATCACACCCAGTGCTTCTTCATATACGGGATGAAAGCTTGGGACTTTTGGTAAATTTTCGTTTAGATACGTTTCAAATCGTTGCAATTTATACCTTCGAAGTTTATTTGTTGAAATTATATCAAATTTGGATAAAATAAGCATATGAAAAAAGAAACATCACTCTTACTTATCACATGGAGCAAGCGGTTACTAGGTTTTATCGCTTTTTTGGTGTGGGGATATGTTATTTTTAGCATTTCACAATCACCGGCCCCATTTATAGAACAGGCACCCTACTGCATGGGGAGTACCATGCTTATCTTCGCTTTACTGACCGCTGCCTATAAAGGACTGGATCACTGGAGTTTACAAAATAATAAGTAACACACCTTATTATTCATAACTTCTGTCGTGGCGAACGCCCTTGTAAGCGAAGCGATTGTCCTCGTTCCTGCGGGATTACATCGAGAACCACGACGCTTTTTTCTAAAGAAGTTTTCACTACGTGAACCGCATTTGCTAACTTTGCTTCGTTTTTTTTAAAAAAATGAAGAGAGAAACAACGCCACAAGTTAAACCTAAAGGAAATTTAGTCAATCAAATAAACTTTACACCTTACATTTTTTGGCAATTTGCGCAATCTGTTCCTCTAAAGTAAGCTTCTCGACATCAATGATCACATCTGCCACTTTTCTGTATGCCTTTTCACGTTCATTATAGAGTTTCTTAGCCTTTTTTTCATCTGAAAAAAGTGGGCGTTTCGCAAGTTTTGATTTAGCGTTTTTTGCTGTTTTCAAACGGTTGTGTATCCAGTCAAAGGAAGCATCAAGCAACACCACCGTGCCCAATTTTTTAAGGTTGTTCACTTTGTAAAAACCACCACCGCAAGAGATAAGCGTACCTGTCACGCATTTCTCTATCCAATCGGCAGTGACCTGTTCTTGTGCCCTGAAATACGCTTCACCCTTTTTCTCAAATATCTTTTTGACCTCTTTGTTCTCTTTGGATTCTATCAGATCATCTGTATCTATGATATAGGTACCATATTTTTTAGTAAATGCACGGGCGGTGGTACCTTTACCTACACCCATGAAACCTATGAGAATAATATTCTTTTTCAAAGTTTATACCATATTGTAACGGTCTATAATTCTTGAAAGACGTTTACGCAGATTTTTCAATGCCTCCACCGCATCTTCACCTTCAGCAACAAGAGATTCAAACTCATCGAACTGTATCTTAGCGACCCAACCGATCTTGGTATGTTTTTTGATCCCAACAAAACGTACTTCACCAAAATGTTCTTTTGCCATTTTATAAATACGCTCAATTCTTTGATCTAGAGTTTTGACTTCTTTATTGCTTTTGTTGCTCATTGCTTTCCTTTTTTTTGATTAGATAGATCCCGTTCAAGCATCATATTTTCATTATGTGTTATAGGACTTTTACTTTCTGATATAATTATATCATATCAAAATGGCAAATATATTACAAAAGGATGAGAGTGATGAAAAACATACTGATCACGGGTGTGAGTTCAGGGCTTGGTGAAGCTTTGGCTGAAAAATATTTGGAAAATGGCGACAATGTCTATGCTATAGGGAAAACCATACCCAAAAAACTTGACCATTATCCTCACTTTTTCTTTTTTCCCTATGATCTAAGTGAAACTTTCATGATCCAGTCTACACTCACAGAGTTTCTTCAACACCGTTCCTTTGACCTAGTGATCCTCAATGCAGGGGTTTTAGGTGATATAAAGACTCTCTCTCAGACTGATCTCATGGATGCCAAAGCAGTGATGGAGGTCAATGTCTGGGCGAACAAAGAACTCATAGATACCCTCCAAGCCCATGCACAGGTCAAACAGATTGTAGGTATCAGTTCAGGTGCTGCAGTGAATGGATCTATAGGTTGGGGCGCCTACTCACTTTCTAAAGCAGGTCTCAATATGCTACTCAGTGTCTATGCCAAAGAGTTACCGGAGATCCATTTTACTGCATTGGCACCTGGTGTCATCCGTACCCCTATGGTTGAGCATATCATAGAAGAAGTCGATGATGCCCTATTCCCCTCGGCCAAAAGACTCAAAGAAAATCCTATCCAAACACCTGAGAAAGCAGCCGAAAATCTCATCGCTACTTTTCCCAAACTTCTAGCGTATGAGAGTGGAAGTTTTTTAGATATAAGGACCATGTAAAATAAGCGTAAAAAATGATCTAGTGTGCAATGGATCATTTAGACTTTGATCTTTTGCCATTCACCTTTATCGAAGGTCCTCCAGAGCCATGTCGCTTTGACAAACGTATCGGATATCATTGCAAGATAGACCAGTAAGATAGAATCAAAATACCAGCTCAACACAAAAGCAGGGATGATACGGACAAGCCAGACAGAAATAAGGTTGATCTTCAACGTTCGCTTGGTATCTCCTGCGCCTCGCAGGGCACCAGAGAGAACAAAATTATAAGCCAAAGGAATTTGTGACAATCCCACAATACGCAAATAAAGACTCGCTTCTTCAATGGTCTGTGCATCATCAGTAAAGAGCCATACGATCTTCTCAGGCATAAAGATCATAAAGAAAGAGAGGAAGAACATGAAACCCACGGTGTATTTGAGTACAAGAATGACATCCTCTCTGGACTGTTCAGGCTTTTTAGCCCCTAAACCCTGTCCCATCAGTGCCATGGCTGCAATGGTAAAGCCAATGCCCGGCATGAAAGCCAATCCTTCTACCCGCAGCCCTATCTGATAACCTGCCAATACTTCTGTACCAAATTGTGCAATGATCACCGTAAACAGCATAAAACTTCCAAATGTCAAAGAACGTTCAAAGGAAGCAGGTATACCCACTTTGAGTGCACGTTTTAAAAGAGATCCAGAGTAGTGCCATGCAGGTATGTAAGGTGTTTTATGTCTAAGATAGAGCACCATATAGACGATCAGTTCCAGGACATTGACTATCACGGTACCTACCGCTGCACCCATCACACCTAACTCTGGAAACCCATGGTTACCGAAGATCAAAAGATAGTTTAAAAATACGTTGAGCACAATAGAGACTATCTTGATCATCATAGGTGTCTTTGTGTCACCTGCCGAGTTCAGTGCCGTCACAAAAACTAGTTTCCCAAATACAAAAGGAAGCATCCATGTCAATGTTTGTACATACTCCTCACCCAATCTGATCACCTCAGCTGCTGTGCCAAACCATACATAGATATTTGAGGCAAAAAAGTACCAAAAAACCATCAGAGGCAAAGAGATGTAAAGCACAAAATGAAGCAGGGTTGAAAGTCCCGTTGAAGCACGCTTCATCTGCCCTGCTCCAACAAAACGGGAAAGTAGTGCTGAAGTACCTATATGAAGCAAAGAAAGCATCGCGAACAAGAACATAAGCGACTGCAGTCCCAGTCCTACCGCTGCCACGGCAAAAGCAGAAATACGCCCCACCATGATAAGGTCTGTGATCACTTGCAGCATATCCAACAGGGAATTCACTGCAGCAGGGAGTGAAAGCTTGAGTATCTTTTGGTGTTTTTTAGGGAAGAATCGTATCAAAGAGAAAGGTTACCCTACGATCTGTGCAACATAGACATAAAGTAGCACGATGATCAGTGACGCTGTAGCCATCGTCCATATAAAAGCACCCATCATTTTGCCTGCATTGAACATTTGACGATATTTATAAAGGAGAATAGGAAAAATGACCAGTGCTACAAACACAGGAAAGTACATCAGCGGGCTCATACCATACTCTTCTATGGCATACCCTACAGCCACGAAAGAGGTATAGATGATGATGTAGACCATAACAAGCACTACCATCTGTGCAATCATAAAGAACACTTTGGCACCTGCTTTGTTTTGTTCATCGTTGTAGTACTGCATATAAGTGCTCCTCTATAATATCTTTGCGGAATTATAGCACACCGTTTACTTCAATATCTTACATAGAACTATTTTTCAATCCCTAAAGTTTTGCTACACATCCGGCCAATCACCAAACGGCCATGGTTTTTCATCAGAATTGAATCCTACATAAGAGACAAGCTGTTTTGCGTACTCTGATAAACCCTCTGTAAACTGTAAGATCTTTTCATTCGGCTCACCTGACAGCCAAGTGTAAATAAATTGGGTGATGGCGACCACAAAAAGCACCATAGAGATAAATCTGCCTATGATCAGATATAAAAGTATATAGACTGCCCTTGCGATCCCCGGTTTTTCACGCTCATTCGTTTCGATCTCTTCCATCTTGACTCCCTTTTTGATTTGATTATATCAAATTTCTTTATATTCCTGCAAATCCTATGTGTCTATAAAACAGGCATTGCTAGGGGATGGTTTCCAGCTCCATTTTCAGTGCGATATACTCAAGCAGGTCTTTGAGCGTAATAATACCAACTATTTTGTTATGTTCAACAACTAGTAGACGGATAGTTCCACTTTCATTCATTCTATTCAGGGCATCCTCGATAGGCGTATACGATGCGATCGTATTGGAGGGATTGGGTTCTTCCATGACCTGTCCTACAAAAAGATGTTTCCACTCTTCATGAGTATGCTGTTTTAGCATCTGAACTGTGATGATTCCAAAGATCTTGCTCTCTTTGACCACAGGGAACATTTTATAGTGATAGCGATAGAGATACTTCTCAACAAACGCTTGCAGTGTGATATCAAAAGGCACACTTACCGGGGAGGGGTTCATAAAATGACGTACGGTTTTTCCTGAAAATGACTCCCTGATCAATAATCTCTGATACGAAGCATTCGCAGCGAAGAAGAGAAAAGCTCCGATCAGTATCCACCATAAGCCTCCTATAGTGTTATCTCCCATCATATGCATAAAGCCCATAAAGATAATAACAACGGCAAACATCAGACTGATACGTGAAGCAAGCTGTGTTGCCCAATGGATATCCCCCTTCATCCACCATAACAATGAACGAAGCACCCGTCCTCCATCGGTTGGAAATGCAGGTATCAGATTGAAAATAGCGATCAAGAGATTGATCGTACTCAAATAGCCCAAAAGCGCTATCATGGGTACCGAAAACTTCATGTTCTCTGCGGCTTGTGCTAGCCCGCCAAAGAGTATAGAGAGTGTAAAACTGGCTATCGGCCCTGCGATCGCCATAAAAAATTCACTTTTAGGCGTGCTGGGCTCATCCTGCATCTCAGCCACACCTCCAAAGATAAAGAGTGTAATACCTTTGATCTTCATACCATATTTACGGGCGATCAATGCGTGTGAGAATTCATGGATGATGATGGAAACAAAAAGCCCTATGGCTCCGATGACTCCCATCACCCAGTAGGTTTGTATGCCAAGTCCCGGGAAATAACTCGGGAAGAACCCCTTGGAAAGAGACCATACCACCAAAAAAAGGATAATACCCCAGCTCACATCTAGCGAGACTGTAAATCCAAGCAGTTTAAATAACGCCATTTTTCTTTTTAACATGCCAGTCCTTTACAACTTTGATAGGGTGAACTTTTAATTATAGCGGTTTTTTACACCCTTGGCTTTTTATTTTCCCATTCAACCCATTCCTTGAACAAATCATCTCAGATCTAAAGAAAAAAGTTAGTAAAGTATGTCAATATATGATACTTCATTAGTTAAGAAAGGCAATCCAAATGAGATTCTTCATCGGTTCACCTGTTATCATGGATGACTATGCTTCCATACAAAATGAGTTTAAAGATATTATCGAAGGGAAATGGGTAGAAGAGCAAAATCTGCATCTGACTTGGGTCTTTCTAGGGGATGTGAAAGAAGTAAATCCCATCATTGACAGACTTCAAGATGTATCCCCCATGAAAGATCATACCAGTATCAAAGCGTTAGGATATTTCGGACGGCCGCCAAAAATCTTTTTTGCTAAATCTGAAGAGACGGCATTGTACGACAAAGCAAGAGAGTTTAGAGATTCAGGCTTTGATCTTTACCGTTTCAAACCACATATTACGCTTTGCCGCATCAAAGCCATACATGATTACAAAGCCTACAAAGAGAAACTCAAAACCTATCGTGAAAGATCTTTAGGAGTGATACTCCCTGAAATACACCTTTATGAGAGTAACCTCTCTTCAGAGGGTGCACACTACAGCTGCAGATATACCGTTAAAAAAACTTAACCCAGCACCTTTTGAATGGCTTCCACCAATGCCTCTTTTTCAATACTCCGTATCTTTTTATCATAAGCTTCAAAACTCAAGCCCTCTTTAGCAACCTCTTTTTGTAAGATCACCTCTCCTCCATCAAGTTCAGAAGTGACATAATGCACAGATGCTCCACCATGGGTATGTTCATCTTTATAACTCTTCTCTATAGCATTAAGCCCTTTGTGTCTTGGGAGCAGAGAGGGGTGCAAGTTGATACTTTTGATATGCTCTGTAAAGGTAGGTGTCAAGATACGCATAAAACCTGCAAGTACAGTAAGGTCGGGGTTGTACTTGTGTAGGCACTCTACCACTGCAGCATCAAAATCTTCCCTGCTCTCATAGGCTTTTGAATCTATGATCTCAAGAGGGATAGATGCCTCTTTTGCAATGTGTATACCTTCAGCATTCGGATTATTTGTCAAGGCAACGACAACTTCAAATCCTTTGTGATGTAAAGTCTTGACGATATACGCGAAGTTGCTTCCTTTACCGCTAAAAAGTACAGCTATTTTTTTACCATTTGCCATTCAATGATTCCCTGCCTTGGTGTGTCATGCTTATTATCGTCGCATTGTAGCGTTTTAGCCCTTAACTGTATACTCTAACCTGCCTATCTCCTCTACCAGGTCTGTAGGCAGCATTGCATAAGAAGCCCCCTCATACTGATGTGCAGCGATCACTAAAGCCAAAGAGGCTTGAATGGCCGCATCAATGGCCGTATAGCCCTGTGCAAGTAGTGCAACGATGAGACCGGAAAGTACATCTCCACTGCCTCCTTTACTGAGTTTAGAACATCCTAAAGGGTTAATGTAAAGTCTCTCTTCCTGCATGATAAGGGTATTTGCTCCTTTAAGCAGGATCGTAATATGCGGATACCTGTCATTGAACTTTCGTACCATCTCAAAACGTTTCTCTTGTACCTGTGTCACCGTTAACTGCTCCCCTGTCAATACCTTCCATAGTACGACAAACTCTTTGGGATGCGGGGTGATAACGATCTCCCTGTCCTTCTGCTCCAAAACAGCCAGGATCTCTTCATTATAGAAACTGTCTGCATCCAATACAATAGGCAAGTGGCTCTTTACCACATACTTCTGTAAAAATTCACTCTCAAAGTGACATCCCAGTCCCATACCTATGGCCATGGCCGATGCATTGTCAGGAACGACCGTTGAGTGCATCAGATAAGGAGGCGGTGTGATCTTTTCATGTACTACCAGTGTCGTAAGCCCTGCACCGAATGTAGCTGCAGCCATCCCAGAGATGATACCCGCCCCCTCTTTTTCTCCACAAAATACAGCTGCATGTCCGAAACTGCCTTTATGCGTGGACTGTTCTCTTCTGCTGGGAAGTTTTAGATCACACCTCTCGAGTAGACAAGTGTGACTCTCTCCTTCATAAAACAGTGAACTCACGCCAAGATCAACACGTAAAAGTTCTCCTACTACATCTTTACAGGCATCTAAAAACAATGCTTCTTTATAGGCTCCCATGGTCAAGGTCACATCTGCATGAAATGCCATAGGCATAAGTGTACCTTTCACTCCGACCCCTGTAGGGATATCACAGGCTATCTTATATGCTTTCATCGCATTAAGCTGATGCAGTAGATGTTCTGTAGCCTCATCTATATTCCTATTGAGACCTGCACCAAAAAGAGCATCCACCACTATATCCGTCTGGCTTACCTCATCGACAGTTTTTAGGCCTAAAAGCCTGGCACGTTCAAACTGTCTTTTTGCCATTTCCGAATGTAAAGTAAAAGGGATATGTAGTTTAATCTCGTAATCTCCGTGAAGCTGACGCCCCAATGCGATACCGTCTGCCCCATTGTTCCCAGTACCTGCCACGATCAATACAGACGTGCCTTTGGGAAAATGTTTACGGATATAATCAGCCATACCCGCAGCTGCATGCTCCATCAGTATATCTTCACTCAGCCCATAGCTTTCATAACATCTTTCATCTAAGGCATAACAATTTTCAAATACTTTTTGCATCTTGGCTCCTTCGACTGCTTACTACTCCTCCCATTTTATCACAAATTAATACTAACTCGATATAATCCCATCATAATTTATCTATCTTGGTCCAGAACCAGGAAATTTTGATAAGGAAGGGGGTGCCTTTCGATGCCAGGAATTATGCTATCACAACGTGATTCTTTTGATGATGCTTACAGAAAATTCAAAAGACAATGCGACAGAAACCTTATCGTGACAGAAGCGAGAGCTAGACAAAACCACGAAACTGAGACTGAAAAGAGAAAAAAAGAGAAGATTGCAACTCGCAAGAAAATCCTTAAAAAACTCTTCATGCTTAGAAGATACGAGTCTAGACTGTAATTTTTACAGCTGTAGGGCATCTGCCCTGCGACTCACCTCACTTTTTTACTCAAACCACCACAAATTTCCTTTAACTCATTACACCTTATTTAACTTTTCGCTAAAATAATTTCATATTTTTACGAAGGTTTTCTCATGACATTTACGACCACATTACAAAAAGACGCTATTAAGATCATGCTCCTGGGTTCGGGTGAACTTGGTAAAGAAGTTGCTATTGAAGCACAACGACTTGGGATAGAGGTCATCGCAGTCGATAAATATGAAAATGCCCCTGCACACCTTGTAGCTAACCGCTCTTATGCCATAGACATGCAGGACAAGGAAGCCGTACTGGCACTCATAGAAAAAGAGCAGCCCTCTTTTATCTTACCTGAAGTAGAAGCGATCAGCATTGCAGCCCTTTTTGAAGCAGAAACCAGAGGTTTTCATGTAATCCCAAATGCCGAAGCGGTCAATAAAACAATGAACCGTAAGAACATCCGTGTTTTTGCAGCAGAAGAACTGGGATTAAAAACAAGCAAATATGAGTTTGTGACCACGCTTGAAGGGCTTAAAGAAGCAGGTGAGCGTATAGGTTTCCCTTGTGTCATCAAGCCTGTGATGAGTTCATCAGGCCATGGTCAAAGTATCGCAAGAACAGCGAATGACATAGAAAGATCATGGGAGATGGCAAAAGAGGCACGTGGAGATGCCTCTGAACTGATCGTAGAAGAGTTCATACCTTTTGACTACGAGATCACCCTTTTAACCGTACGTAACGAAACAGGAACGACATTCTGTGAGCCTATCGGGCATGTGCAAAAAGATGGGGATTTCATCCTCTCATGGCAGCCGATGCAAATGACCCCGGCATCGCTTACAAAAGCACAAGAGATCGCAAAATCTGTCACTGACGGTCTAGGTGGCCGTGGTATCTTCGGTGTGGAATTCTTCGTGAAAGATGATGAAGTCTACTTCTCTGAACTAAGCCCTCGTCCCCATGATACAGGGATGGTCACACTCGTGACACAAAGCCAAAGTGAGTTTGCCCTGCATGTAAGAGCAGTACTTGGACTGCCTCTTGACTTTACCTTCTATGGTTCAGGTGCCTGTGGGGCATACAAAGCCAAAAATGAAAGCCATAACCCTACACTTGAAGTCCCGGACACTGCCTTTACAAAAGACAGTTTTGTAAGGGTCTTTGGAAAGCCGGAATCCCACGTAGGCCGTCGTATGGCAGTCAGTCTTGTACTGGATGAAGTAGAAGAGGCCAAAAGAAGAGCCACGCAGATCGTAGAGAATATTTCAGATCACTAAGAGGAGCACTGATGTATTTTTTTGCCAGGGTTTTTTTACCCTTTCTGCTCTTTGTCTATATCGGTATTGAGACATATCTCAGGTTACAACATACCTCGCTTTGCGGAGAAGTAGGTTGTGCACTCGCGGGAGAACTCCTTAGATTTGACCATATTTATCTCAATTATTTTGGTTTGGCCGGCGTACTCTCTTTGATCATCACAGGCTACCGTTCACTCAAAAGCAGTTTTTTTGAAACACTCTTTTTCGTTCTGCTTTACTCTGGTATAGCCTTTGAAACAACTATCATTAGCTACCAGTTCATTGCCAACCCTGAACCCTGTCTCTTCTGTCTGAGTGTCTTCTCCTCTCTGCTTGTCATTGCACTCTTCAGTCAAGTAAAGCATTTTGCTGTAGTTCTGGCTACCGTGCTTTTCATTTTTATCGGATTGAATACCCTGACCATTCCCCAAAATCGATCTTTTGTGACTGCCCCTGGTCTCTATCTCATACAGTCAGCGACATGCAGCCACTGCAAAAAGATAAAAACGTATTTTTCGGAGCATCATATAGCCTATACACCTATCTCTGCAAAAGAGATCAATGCCAGAGGATTTTTAAAATTTGTGGATATCAGCACTATACCCGTACTCATTATCAAAGAGTCCTCAAACATGACCATTTTAAAGGGTGATCAAAAGATCATTGCACATTTTGATGCAAAAAATAAAGAAGAAGTTAATCCCATGCCGGTACAAAACAGTACTTTAGGGCTCTCTTCAGATTTTTTAGCTGCAGGAGGAGATGCAGGCTGTGCACTGACTATCACAGAAACTCCTTCCTGTGCAGATGATAATACTACACCCATACTTCAACACTAAGGCAATAGATGAATATCGTATTACTAGACGCTAAAACATTAGGTAGTGACCTGGACATCACTGCCCTGGAATCTTTTGGAACACTGACCGTCTACCAAACCACTTCTAAAGAAGAGACACTTGAACGCATCCAGAATGCAGACATCATCATCACCAATAAAGTGATCATCTCTGCGGATATGATGCAAGCAACACCTACTCTGAAACTCATTTGCATCGCTGCTACAGGGATGAATAATGTAGACCTGGATGCTGCCAAAGCCAAAGGTATAGAGGTCAAAAATGTTGCAGGGTATTCAACCAAGAGTGTGGTACAACATACCTTTGCGATGGCACTCTATCTCCTTGAAAAAATGGCATATTATGACAGTGTGGTAAAAGATGGTTCATGGAGTGCATCAGGGCTTTTTACGGATGTCAGTCAGCCTTTTTATGAAATATCAGGAAAAAAATGGGGGATCATCGGTTTTGGAACCATAGGCCAAGAGGTTGCCAAGGTCGCAACAGCATTCGGAGCCGAAGTAAGCTACCACTCTACCAGCGGGAAAAACCTTCAACATGCTTACCAGAATCAGAGTTTAGAAGAACTGCTCAAAGCGTGTGACATTATCTCTATTCATGCGCCGCTCAATGATGCTACCTATAACCTCATCAATGAGAACAACCTCTCTTTGATCAAAGAAGGTGCTATTCTTTTAAATCTCGGACGGGGAGGCATCGTCAATGAAAGAGATCTGGCCTTTGAACTGGACAGACGCATACTCTATGCCGGTCTGGACGTGCTTGAAAAAGAACCCCTTACACTCGACAATAGCCTCAATGAAGTCAAACATAAAGAAAGGCTCCTGATCACGCCGCATATGGCTTGGGCAAGTATCGAAGCGAGAAAAAAGCTTCTTGAAGGTATTGTAGAGAATATTCAAAGATTTATGGAGCGCATATGATAGATGTACTGATCATCGGTTCGGGTGGTGCGGGTCTTACAGCGGCACTTTCAGCAAAAAATGCCGGGGCTTCTGTCACCGTAGCAGGTAAAGCCTATCCAACCAATTCACAAACCTCTATGGCACAGGGAGGCATGAACGCTGCCCTTGGCAATGTCGGTGAAGACCATATACGTTCTCATATTGCAGATACCATCAAATCAGCAAAGGGACTTTGTGATGAAGCCATGGTAAAACAAATGTGCGAAGAGGCTCCTGGGACCATCGCATGGTTAGAGCGTTTGGGTGTGCCTTTTTCAAGGCTGGACAACGGAGAGACCGGTACCCAAACCATAGCCCAACGTCAAATGGGTGGGGCATCGGCAAAACGTGCCTGTTATGCCCAAGACTATACCGGGCTGAAAATACTCCATACATTGTATGACACCTGTTTGAAAGAAGAGATTAACTTTTTGGATGAGCACTATCTTCTCAATCTTATCACAGAAGAAGGGAGAGTCAAAGGTGCCACCTTTTTAGAGATACGTACAGGTGAGGTCAAGCAGATCAATGCAAAATCTATTGTGATCGCCACAGGAGGATATGGTGCCCTCTATCATGGGTTTACGACCAACGCCTATGGCTCTACAGGAGACGGTATAGCTGCAGTACTGCGTGCAGGCGGAGCAGTCTCTGACATGGAATTCATCCAATTCCATCCCACGGCACTCAAACACTCCTCCATTTTAGTCTCTGAATCTGCCAGAGGGGAAGGCGGGTATCTTGTCAATGAGAAGGGTGAGCGTTTTGTAGATGAGCTCAAACCACGTGATGAAGTCGCCCGTGCCATCTTTAGCCAGATCCAAGAGGGACAGCGGGTCTTTTTGGATGTACGTCACCTGGGAGAGGAAAAACTCATGGAGCTACTCCCACAAGAGGTAGAGCTCTGTAAATTGCATGAACATGTGGACCCTGCAAAAGCGCTCATCCCCATCAAACCTGTCGCGCACTACACGATGGGCGGGATAGAGGTAGACAGTATGTTGGAGGTCAATGGCATCAAAGGGTGTTTCGCCGTAGGTGAATGTTCCAATGCCAAAGTACATGGTGCCAACCGTCTTGGGGGGAACTCACTGCTTGAGATCACCGCTTTAGGAAAACTGGCAGGAACCAATGCTTGCAAATATACCCTTGATGTAAGCGATACTCCTGCAGATGATACCCAACGACAGAAAGATGCCCAAGAGATAGAAACACTCTTGTCACAGGCAGAAGCTGTCAATTTTTACCCTTACCGAGAGAGACTGGGGAATCTTTTTTATCATAAGGTCGGTATCGTTAGGGACAATGACCATCTCCATGAAGCTTTTGCTGAAGTCACTGCAATGCAAGAGAGTCAAAAAGAGATGGGGATCGCAGACAAAAGCCCTGCGAACAACCAGAACCTCATAGAATTTTTGGAATTTAAAAATGCCCTGCTTTTAGCACCTGCTATCATCACTTCGGCTATTGAAAGGGATGAAAGCCGAGGGGCACACTTCAAAATCGGATTTGAAAGTGAGAATGAAGCACTGAAAAAACACAGTATATACCACTTAGGAAAGGAAGAAACATGCAAATAAAGATCTTTCGAAGTGAAACAGGTACCCATAAATCCTACACCCTTCCTGAAGGAGAGATTCCTCTTCTAAATGCCCTGAGCTATATCAAAGAGACACAGGATGCCTCACTTACTTTTTCTGCAGGATGCCGTGCTTCGGTTTGCGGTACATGTGCCGTACGTGTGAATGGAAGAGAAGTACTTGCCTGTGCCTATAAAGTAAAACCAGAAGATATTATTGAGCCGCTACAGTACCACCCTGTACTGCGTGACCTCAAAGTAGATAAACACAAAGCCAAAGAGACACTTCAAAAAAGTACCGCATGGATGCATAGTGCACAGGAGGCCTCGCTGACACACAGCGATGAAAAACTCTCTGAAAGACAAACAGACTGCATACTTTGTGACTCATGCTATTCCGCCTGTCCTGTCTATGCAGTAAACCCTGACTTCCTTGGCCCTTTTGCGTTGACTCGTGCCTATCGTTACAGTACAGACAAACGTGAAAGTAAAGCAAAAAGCATCATCGATAACATTCAGAGTAATGGTGTGTGGGATTGTACCCTATGCGGTGAGTGTACCGCTGTGTGCCCTAAAGGGATAGACCCCAAAATGGACATCACGATGTTAAGAGGACTCTCTGTACAAGAGGGATATCAAGATCCCTCGTTTGCAACACAGAGTTTTGGCACGCCGGATTTTGGCGGCGGAGGATTTGGGTTTGACCCCAATGCCGGATTTTAGAGGTCTCTAGGATCCACGATCTTCCCAGCTATTGCTGATGCCGCTGCCACAGCTGAGTTCGCCAAGTAGATCTCAGAGGTTCTGGCACCCATACGACCTACGAAGTTACGGTTGGTTGTAGCGACACAACGCTCACCATCACCCAAAATACCCATATATCCACCCAGACATGCACCACAAGTAGGGTTAGAGACTACGGCACCTGCTTCGATCAGAATATCCATCAAACCTTCATGCTGTGCTTGAAGCAATATCTTTTGCGTAGCTGGCGTTACGATCATACGTGTATGCTTTGCCACTCTTTTGCCTTTCATGATCTCCGCTGCGATACGCAGGTCTTCGATACGTCCGTTCGTACAAGACCCGATCATTACCTGGTCTACTTTGAGGTCATCTGCAACCGCTTGTTCTACAGGCTTACCGTTTGATGGCAAGAAAGGATACGCGATCACCGGAGAAAGTGCTGCTGTATCTATCGTGATCACTTGACAGTAGTTGGCATCTGGATCCGCTACATGGATCTTAGGTTCAGCTCTTAACCCACCGTTGATCTCTTTTCGCTCTTCAAGATATGCCAAAGTGATATCATCCACCGCAAAGATACCATTTTTAGCTCCCGCCTCGATCACCATATTCGCAATAGAAAATCTGTCAGCCATACCAAGATGCTGGATCGCCTCACCAGTAAATTCGATCGCTTTGTATAAGGCACCATCCACGCCTATCTGACGGATCAGTTCCAAGATGATATCTTTACCGTAGATATGCTCACCTGGTATACCTGTCAACTCGACTTTGATGGTTTCAGGTACTTTAAACCAGTTACCTCCTGTGATCATTCCGAATGAAAGGTCTGTACTCCCCATACCCGTTGAAAATGCACCCAGTGCACCATGGGTACAAGTGTGGCTGTCTGCACCGATAATCACATCACCAGGAACCACCAATCCTTTTTCCGGGAGTAGCGCATGCTCGATACCCATATCTTTTTCATCAAAAAAGTATTTCATATCATGCTTATAGGCAAAATCCCTAGAGATCTTTGCCTGGTTTGCTGAAGCAATATCTTTTGCCGGAATGTAGTGATCCATTACGATACAAAAGTTGTCAGGTCTTGCCAATTTCTCAGCACCTGACTCTTCAAATGCTCTAATAGAGATAGGTGTCGTAATGTCATTTCCGATGATCATATCGATATCTACTCTAACGATCTCTCCTGCATGCACTTCACGCCCGGCATGCTCCGAGAAGATCTTTTCTGTCATAGTTTGTCCCATAGGTTGTCCTTAGTTCTACATAATGTATATAATATTACGCGAATTATAGCGAAAAAAAATTATGCTAGAATTTCACAACAATTATGAAGAAAGACTCAAATGAAATTATACGAACTCAAAGCCATCGCCAAACGTCTGAATGACTTCTCGTTTATCAGTCGTGCCAGACGTGTTGAAGATAATACTTTAGAGTTGGTATTTGACAAATCCGACAGTTACTTTTTCAACATGACACGAGGGCACAGTTTCATCTACAAAGCCCCGTCACAAAGACCGATCCAAGGCTATAATGCACCTTTTGACACCTTGCTTCATACACTCTTGTCTGCAAGCAGGATCATCTCAGTGGATGTACCAAATGAAGATCGTATCCTTCGTTTGACACTCGCGCCTAAAAGTTCTTATAAAGACAAGATCATCCACCTCCAATTGGAATTTACAGGTAAAAATACCAATGCCATACTCATCGATGACAATGAAGTCATCATAGAAGCACTCAGACATATTGATGCGGACAGCTCGTTTCGTGTCATACGTCCAGGCATAGAACTTCTTCCTATTCCTCCATTTAGACGTACAGAAGAGAGCAAAGAGATCCCAGATATTGATGCCTACCTTGAAGAACAATATCTTCAGATACAGTCTAAAAAACTTTCAGAGCTCAAAAAACAAAAACTCTCTCTTACGGATAAAAAGATTCAAAAACTCAGCCAACTTTTGAAAAAACTTCCCGATGAAACACAATTGAATGAAGAAGCGCAGAAATACAAAGAGTATGCCAACCTCATCCTGGCCAATCTCTATCAGATCAAGCCCTATGACACGAAGCTTCAAACCTATGATTTTGAAGGCAATGAGATTACCATAAAACTGCCTAAAGATACGAAGGTAAACCGCATGAGTGACTACTTTTTCAACCTCTCCAAAAGGGCTAAAAACAAAGCCAAGAATGTACATATAGAAAAAGAGAACCTGGAAAGCAAAAAAACGTTCTATGAAAATATCTATTATGCTCTTGAACAAGCCAATGATCCGTATGAACTTGAACTTCTTGTCCCCAAACGCGGTAAGTCTCAACGTAAAAAAGAGCGTCTGAAAGAGGGAGAACTCTTCTGGATAGAAGACTATAAAGTCCTTGTAGGACGAAACAGTAACGAAAACCAAAAGCTTCTGGAAATGGCCAAAGCCAACGACCTGTGGATGCATATACGTGATGTGCCATCAAGCCATGTCATCATCAGAACCGATAAACAAAACCTGCCCGACTCCGTACTCAAAGCTGCCGCAAAGCTCTGTGTAGATTTTTCTGTGAAAAATCCCGGAGATTACGAAGTCGATTACACCAAGCGTAAATTTGTCAAAGTACAAGAAGGCTCCAATGTTCTTTACAACAAATACGATACGATTTCTGTCACCAAAGAGGGTGTGGAGATCAGAGTCTAGTACCTTCTAATCCAAAGCATGCTATAATATTCTTCATTTCAAAAACGAGGGAAGCGTCATGACAAAACTATTTACAGAGTATCAAGAACGATGGCTTACGGGTATTGGACTATTGGCACTTGTTGGATTTATCGGTTGGGTAGATAACTTTTTTGTGATGTGGGCTTTTTTGGGTACTATCTACATGTTCGCCTTTTATGAAGCGATGAAACTTTTCAAACTGACCGGTCCCTCTATGTATGTATGGGCTGCACTCTTATGGTTCGTTGCCTATTTCTACCCTAATCCGGATGATCTCTTCTTCTTTATGGCCGTTATATTTGCTTCTTCTCTTGCCTATTTCCATAATTTTGACAAGAGGTTGCTCCTTCCTTTCCTTTACCCGGTCAGCGGAATACTCTTCTTTTTGATCCTCTACCAGGATTTTGGTATCGCATCTATGTTCTGGCTTCTTGTCACTGTCGCACTCACGGATGTCGGTGCATTTTTTACAGGTAAAACCATAGGGAAAACAAAATTTTCAGATACCTCCCCAAATAAAACCCTAGAAGGTGTGTTTGGCGGTATTATCATCGCAACTCTTGCAGGTAGTTTTACCGGACTTTTTGTCGTTGAGTGGTGGATCGCGATCATTGTAACGCTTTTGACTTCTGTGGCTTCAGTGTTTGGAGATCTTTTCGAGTCTTATCTTAAACGTGAAGCGGGGGTAAAAGACTCTGGAGATTTGCTCCCGGGTCATGGTGGTATACTGGACCGAATAGATGGGTATCTCTTTGGTGCAGTCATCATGGTCATCGCACTCAGATCTTTGCTCTAATCTATGTCCAGCATCGTTTTACTCGGTTCGACCGGCTCCATCGGGGTCAATACTCTCATCATTGCAGAGCGCTATAATATTGCGATAGAAGCGCTTGTTGCAGGCAACAATATTGACCTGTTGAACGAGCAGATCAAAAAGCACCAACCCAAAGTGGTTGCGATCGCCAATGAATCAGACAGATCAAAAGTGGATCACCCTCATGTACTCTGTGGTACACAAGGTATTTTAGAACTGATAGAGATGTCTCATAGTGATACTGTAGTAAATGCACTTGTAGGCTATACCGGTCTTGCACCTACACTTAAAGCCACCGGTCTTGGTAAAAGAGTAGCATTGGCAAACAAAGAGTCCCTTGTGGTTGCAGGAGAATTCATAGACATGTCCCTCATCACACCTATAGACTCTGAGCACTTTGGACTATGGTACCTTATGAATGAACGTCCTGTCTCTAAACTCTATATCACAGCAAGCGGCGGTGCATTTAGAGACTGGGAACTGGACAAAATGAAAGATGCAAGCTTTTCAGATGCACTCAAACACCCTAACTGGTCCATGGGGAACAAGATCACTATCGATTCAGCTACCATGACCAATAAACTGTTTGAACTTTTGGAAGCAAAATGGCTCTTTAATACAACAAAGGTGGATGCTCTGATAGAAAAAAAATCGATCATTCATGCACTCGCAGAATTCACAGACGGTTCTACCACGGCACATTTTGCGGGTGTAGACATGAAACTCCCTATTGCCTTCGCACTAAGAGGAGAAGTGGAAGAGCCTATCCTGCCCCCGACAGATCTGCTCAGCATAGGTGCCTTGGAGTTTCTCCCCATTGAAGCGGAGCGTTACCCTATCTGGAATATCAAAGAGCATATCTTGGAACATGCCCATCTGGGTGTGGTGGTCAATGCGGCCAACGAAGAAGCGATAGAGGCATTTCAGAAAGATCAATGTTCCTTCTTTGGTATGAGTACAATGGTTTTAGATGCCTATAAACAGTTTGAAGATGTAAAAGCATCAAATATAGAAGAAATTATCCAAATAGATCAAGAGGTAAGAGCGTATGTCAAACAACGATAAAGTACTCATCCTGCATGGTTGGGGAGGGAGTGATACACCGCACTGGCAGGCAGAATTGGCTGCTGCTGTTGCCAAAAACTATGGCACTGTCTCTTTCCCTCTGCTTGACAACTGCCACTTTCCGAGCAAGAACAGATGGATAAAACAACTCAAAGAGATACTTGAAGCGTTTAAACCTGATACCGTTGTGTGTCACTCTTTGGCCAATACGCTGTGGTTTTGGCTCTGCGAAGAAGAGGATTTCATGCAAGAGATATCTAAGGTAAAAAGACTTTTTATGGTATCACCACCAAGTCTTACTACTGATGTAGATACTATCAAAACCTTCTTCCCTTGCAAGATGCCTCCAAAGCTCTATGCAAAAGAGATAAAAATGATCATCTCGGATAATGACCCATACATCGAAATCGCAGAAGCCCAAATAATAGCAAGCCGCTACGACATCCCTTTGAATATTATTGAAAATGCAGGGCACATCAATGCTGACAGCGGCTATGGGAAATGGCCCCTTATAGAAAAACTTGTATTGGACAGATCATGATCTTAAGTATCGAATCAAGCTGCGATGACAGCTCTATAGCCATCACTGAAATAGCCACAAAAAAAGTGCTGTATCATAAGAAGATCTCTCAGGAAGCACAACACTCCTGTTACGGTGGTGTGGTTCCTGAACTTGCATCCAGACTGCATGCTGTAGCACTCCCTGAGATACTGAAAGAGACCCAGCCCTACTTTGAAAAACTCAAAGCCATTGCAGTCACCAATCAACCAGGACTAGGGGTCACCCTGCTTGAAGGTATCGCTATGGCAAAGACCTTAAGTACGCTACTCGAGTTACCTCTGATCCCTGTACATCATCTTAAGGGGCATATTTACTCACTTTTTATAGAAAAGGAAGCTACCCTTCCCCTGCTGGTACTTCTCATCTCAGGAGGGCATACACAAGTCATAAGGGTTGAAAGTTTTGAACATATGGAGATCCTTGCTACGAGTATGGACGATTCTGTAGGTGAAAGTTTTGATAAATGTGCCAAGATGATGGGATTAGGCTATCCTGGAGGACCACTCATAGAAGCACTTGCCCTTAAAGGAGATGAAAACCGTTTCGACCTTCCTGTACCGTTACGCAACTCTCCTCTCATCGCCTTTTCTCTCTCAGGGCTTAAAAATGCGGTCAGACTTCATATAGAAGAGCTTGGCGGCAGTGAAGGGATGAGTGAACAGGACCGTGCGGATCTCTCTGCATCCTTTCAAAAAGCGGTCAAACTGCACCTGCTTCAAAAAAGCAAAAAGATCTTTGCAAAAGAGAAGATCAGAGACTTTGCCATTGTAGGCGGGGCATCCGCAAATAAATATATACGGAGTGCGTATCAAGATCTTTGTGATGAGTTTGGAAAAACAATGCATGTGGCACCCCTTGAATATTGTGCTGACAATGCGGCTATGATAGGGAGATATGCACTGGAAGCCTACAAAAGAAATCTCTTTATTGACCCCAATGAAATCGATATTGTAAGCAACAAAAAACAACAAAATGGCATGCTCCTTTGATTGTCACTTCAATCCCCGCTTTATAGCCAGATATCTAAGCTAGTTTTAGCTAGAATATATAGACTTATACCCCCACGAAATGGAGTTTAAACATGGCAGAATATGGTGCTAGTAATATTAAAGTTCTTAAAGGACTTGAAGCGGTAAGAAAAAGACCTGGTATGTACATCGGTGATACATCGATAAAAGGTCTTCATCACCTTGTATACGAAGTTGTAGACAACTCTATCGATGAAGCGATGGCAGGTTTCTGTGACACGATCAAGGTCACACTTACAAAAGAGGGATCTGCTATCATTGAAGATAATGGTCGTGGTATCCCTGTCAAAGAGCACCCAACTGAAAAAATATCTGCAGCGACAGTCGTATTGACCGTACTTCATGCCGGTGGTAAATTCGATAAAGATACCTACAAGGTTTCAGGTGGACTTCACGGTGTGGGTGTTTCTGTTGTAAATGCACTTTCCAAAAAACTGGATATGACGATCTTCAAAGATGGCGAGATCCACACACAAAGTTTCCAAAAAGGTATCCCTGATGCCCCGCTAGAATCTGGTGACAGTACAAGAAAACACGGAACCAAGATCGAGTTCTGGCCGGATGAGACGATCTTCAAGGATAGTGTCACTTTCCAAAAAGAGATCCTGATGAAACGTTTCAAGGAACTCTGTTACCTCAATCCAAAGATCACGATCGACTTTAGAGATGAACGTGACGGGACAAAAGAGGTGTATCATTTTGAAGGTGGTATCAAGCAGTTCGTTGAAGATATGAATACGAAGACACCGCTTTCAACGGCACAGTTTTTCCAAGGGAAAGCAGATGATATCGAGATAGATATCGCACTCATGTATTGTGATGCGGATTCAGAAAAATCACTCTCTTTTGTAAACAATATTAAAACTGCTGAAGGTGGGACACATGAAGCAGGTTTTAGGGCCGGGCTTACACGTTCTATGGCAAGCTATATCGCTAAAAATGCCAATGCAAAAGAAAAAGGCACCAAAATCACCGGTGATGACTGTAAAGAAGGTCTTATATGTATCGTTTCCGTGCGTGTCCCTGAACCACAGTTTGAGGGACAGACAAAAGGCAAACTAGGTTCTTCTTATGTACGTCCATTGGTACAAAAATTCTTCTCTGAACACTTCAATAAATACCTTGAAGAGACACCTTTAGAAGCAAAAGCGATCATGGGACAAATACTCCTTGCGGCCAGAGGTAGAGATGCAGCAAAACGTGCAAAAGACCTAGTAAAACGTAAAGACTCTATGAGTATCGGGACACTCCCGGGTAAACTTGCAGACTGTCAAAGCAAAGACCCTGAGATCTCTGAGATCTACCTGGTGGAGGGAGACTCTGCCGGTGGTTCTGCCAAACAGGGACGCGACAGGGTTTTCCAGGCGATCCTGCCGCTCAAAGGTAAGATCCTTAATGTAGAAAAAGCACGTTTGGAGAAGATCCTCAAATCTGACGAGATCAAAAATATGATCACGGCACTGGGTTGCGGTATCGGAGACGAGTTTGATGAAGAGAAATTAAGATACCACAAGATCATCATCATGACCGATGCCGACGTCGATGGTTCTCACATTCAGACACTGCTTATGACCTTTTTCTTTAGATTCTTGAAGCCGGTCATTGAAAAAGGATATCTTTATCTTGCACAGCCGCCGCTTTACCGTTATAAAAAAGGTAAAAATGAGGTCTACTTAAAAGATGAGAAAGCACTCAATGATTATCTGATAGAAAACGGTATTTCTGCGATTGAAAGTGAGACTATGGGACAAGCAGACCTTGTGGATCTCTTCAAACTAGTTGCGTACTACCGTATGACCCTTAAAGAGATAGAAAAACGTTTTGCACTGCCTGAAGTACTTCGTTATATGATCGAAAACCCAGATGTAATAGGGACCGACAATAATGAGCTTGCAAAAACGATCGAAGCATACATCGCCGAACTTGGGTATAACATCCTCAACAAAACCATCTCTGATGATACAATACATCTCTTTGTACAAACCAATGATGGACTCGAAGAACTCATCGTAGATGAGATACTCTTTACAAACCCTCACTACAATGAAGCGATCCATATACACCAAAAGATCAAAGACCACATCACAGAGGAGTTTGAAGACCAAGACCTTCTTGCACTCTTTACAGAGGTGGAGAGCTCGGCAAAAAAAGGTGCCTATATCCAGCGTTATAAAGGTTTGGGTGAAATGAACCCTGAACAGCTTTGGGAAACAACGATGACCCCGGAGAACAGAAGACTGTTACAGGTGACCATAGAAGATGATGAGAGTGCCAGTGATACATTCACACTCTTCATGGGTGACGAAGTAGAACCTAGAAGAAACTACATTGAAAGCCATGCAAAAGATGTAAAACACTTGGATGTTTAATGCTCTACTCACAAAAAGAAGAAAGAGAACGACGTTTTACCCTGGCTCTTAGAGCAGGGGTACCCATACTAATTCTTGTTTTTCTTGTTTTTTACACTACACTTGATCATACAAGCACACTGACCATTGGCCTGAAAGATGGCATGCTCCTTGCTGCCATTACTTTTATTGCTATCTATTATATTTATTTTTTAATGAATCTCAGTGTACAGGAGACTTTTTTAGATGCAACTACACAAGGCTTTAATAAAAAAACATTTGTCAAAAAACTACAAGAGTACAAACCAAAATCTTTGGCATGCTTGAGTGTTGAAAACCTTCCCTTACTCAGTGAAAATTACAGCAGCGACCAGATAGATAATCTTCTTTATACCATTTCCAAAAAATTGAACCTCATATTTAAACAAAATGGTTTGGAAAAAGTGCTTATTGGCCGGGGACGCGGTTCAGAATTTTTGATCGCACTGAATGATGACTATACACATATAGAGAAGATTTTGGAAACGCTGATAAAAGAAAATGGACATATCAACGATATTGACGTAGAGTTAAAATTTGCGATTATCACAAATCCAAATGGAGACTTCAAAAAAGCGATCCTGCAACTTCGAGATATTCTTGCAAGTCAAGCTGAAGATAACAATCAAGAGAAAGATACCTCTAAGATCAAAGATGCGCAGGAACTTTCAGACATAGAAAAAGAGGTGATTGCTACAATTCAGAAGAAAAAACTGCTTTTATCATTCAGACCTCTTATGAACACATCCAACCATAAGATAGATACCTATGAAATATCGGTCAAGCTGAAATCAGACACCCATAAAGATATTTTACCGCGCATATTCTTACCCATCATTAACCGTTTAGGGCTGGGAAGGGAGTATGACTTCACATTGATCACACACGTGATAGACCTCTTGCCTCTTGTCAATGAGTCGATCTCATTTACTTTTAATCTCTCTCCCTTTTCCCTCAGAGACAGCTCTTTTCAGGCAAAACTTTTTGCCTACTTAGAGGAGAAACAGGTTGACCCATCTCGTATCATTATTCAGCTCTATGAACGCAAAACACACCATGACCTTAGCGGATACCTTAGAACGCTAAAAAGTTTCAGATCTCACGGTATACGGATCTGCATCGATAACTTTGGTTCCTCTAATGCTTCTATGGAGTATATGAAGCATTTTAAATTTGACATGATACAGTTTGATAGAAGTTATGTAACGAACTTAGAAGATGAAACAACGTATGCTATGCTACACTCTTTGATCAATATGGCAAAAGAGTTAAACGTACAGACGGTGGCTAAATGGGTCGACAATGAGATACAAGAAAATAAACTCAAAGCGCTGGGTATTGACTACATACAAGGATTTGGTGTAAGTAAATCCATCAATGAAGAAACACTTATCAATAGATACAACTAAAGGAAAGACAATGAAATACGGTGAACAAGAGATACTAGAATTCGACATTAACAATGAAGAGAACTACTGGCCCAATGAGCATCCAAAAAATTATACGATCAATATTGAACTCCCCGAGTTCATGTGCATGTGCCCACGTTCAGGATATCCTGATTTTGCTACGATCAAACTCAGCTATCAACCAGATCAGAAAGTGATAGAGCTTAAAGCATTGAAACTCTACATCAATTCTTTTATGAGACGATATATCTCTCATGAAAACTCTGCCAATGAGATCTATGATGCGCTTTATAGTAAGCTCAAGCCTAAATCCATGAAACTCATCGCAGATTTTAATCCCAGAGGAAATGTACATACCGTTATAGAGATAGACAGCACAAAAAACTAAAACATTACAATTTGACATACATTTAAATTTTCTTCAAAAAATCTATTATGATACACTTACATGAACAGTAAGGATACCCATGATAGATTTTCATGATGTGATGCAAAGAGTCAAAGAGATCCTCTCTGCAGAGACCAAAAAAGAAAAAATACTTGACAGAGATATAGCAGACTCTCTGAAACTTGACCCCCAATACTTTGCGGTCATCAAAAGACGCAAAAAGATCCCCTATGAATCGCTGGCCCATTTTTGTAAGCAGCATAAGATCAGTCTGAATTGGATACTTCTGGCACAAAAACCTCAGTATTTGACCTAAATCGACTTTATAGCTATAATAAAACGCGTTATAAAATTTAATTAAAGGAACATCATGAGTAAATTAGACGAAAAAGTTGAACACTATATTGCTGCTTCCGAAGAGTTAGGTTTAGGTCTCTCAGAAAACCTCATTGCCAAAGTAACAACTGGCCTGGGGCCATCTATCTATCAACAGGATGCTGAAACAGTATCATGTTCAGACAGTGCAGAACTTGACACCGTCAAAAAGAATTTTTTAGGGAATAAACTCGGAGTTGATGCAGATGATGCTACGTTGGATGCTGCGATCAAAAAAGTATGTGAAACGATGGGAATATCCAACAGACATAAATACCGTGCACTCTTCTATGCACTTCTTGTCAAGGAATTTGGCAAAGAATCAGTGTATGGATAAGCACTAAAAGAAGATTTATATCTTGATAAACAGGATATATCTCTTCTGCTCATCATTTTTACCAAATCCAACGATCTCCATATCTTTATACTGAGCATTGACATCCATTTTAAGCTCAAAAAGCATCGCTTCCATGTCAAGAATCAAGATGGATGGGATAAGCTCTCCTATGGTCAATTTTTTATCACTGCCATCTATCTTAAATGTCAGTTGTCTTTTTTCTCTCTCCAGTTCCACACTGTTTAAAGGGGCTTCTCCCGCATAGATAAGCTGTTCACTATTCTGGTCATCTATTTTAAGCAGGCCGGCCGTCACCTCATAGGTTTCATGATTACCTATCTGCTCTCTTACATCCTCTATAAGGTCTATAATTACTCTCATACTGTGTCCTTTAAATACTATACTATGCTAATTCAAAAATTAAAATAGAATAATACTCTTCCGTCATATTGGTAATAGTTAAGTTCATAGCTAATTTGCTGTAGATTTGGTTTGATGGTGTTTTCGTAATGAGAGAGCTTACAATGAGTAAGTGGCCGAATGGAGAAAACTCCATCCGACCAAATGTATAGTAAAGAAACTCGAAATTAGCTATTACGCTTTTCGATGATCTCTTTAGCTACGTTCGCTGGAACTTCTTCATAGTGATCAAATTCCATAGCGTACGTTGCACGACCTTGTGTCATTGAACGTAGGTCAGTTGAGTAACCGAACATTTCAGAAAGTGGTACGAACGCATTAACGATCTTGTTACCAGCTCTATCATCCATACCAGAAACATTTCCTCTTCTTTTTGCAACGTCACCGATCACGTCACCCATAAAGTCTTCTGGAGTCTCAACTTCAACTTTCATCATTGGCTCAAGGATTACTGGATTCGCTGTTTTACAACCCTCTCTGAATCCCATAGAACCAGCAAGTTTAAACGCCATTTCAGATGAGTCAACATCATGGTAAGAACCATCGTAAAGTGTTACTTTAACGTCCTCTACAGGATACCCAGCCTGGATACCTCTAGCCATTGCTTCTTGTACACCTTTGTTAACCGGTTGGATAAATTCTTTTGGAACAACCCCACCTTTGACTTCATCAACGAACTCGTAACCAAAACCTGGCTCTTGTGGCTCGATTCTAAGGTATACGTGACCGAACTGTCCACGACCACCAGACTGCTTCGCATACTTGTATTCTTTTTCTACAGATTTTCTAATCGTCTCACGGTATGCAACTTGTGGTGCACCAACTTCCGCTTCAACTTTAAACTCTCTCTTCATTCTGTCTACAAGAATTTCAAGGTGAAGTTCACCCATTCCCGAGATGATCGTTTGACCAGACTCTTCATCTGTAGCAACACGGAAAGATGGATCTTCTGCAGCAAGTTTACCAAGTGCAAGTCCCATTTTTTCCTGGTCAGCTTTTGTTTTAGGCTCAACCGCAACAGAGATAACCGGCTCTGGGAAATCCATTCTTTCAAGTACCACTTTATCTTTGTCTGAACAAAGTGTATCACCTGTTGTTGTATTTTTAAGACCAACAACCGCACCGATCTCACCCGCGTAGATCTCAGATACCTCTTCACGTTTGATCGCATGCATTTTCATGATACGACCGATACGCTCTTTTTTCTCTTTTGTTGAGTTCAGTACATAAGAACCAGACTCCAAAGAACCACGGTAAACACGGATAAATGTCAACTGACCAACAAATGGGTCTGTCATAATTTTAAATGCAAGTGATGCGAATTCACCGTTATCTGTTGATTCAACAGTTACTTCAGCATCTTCATCTTCCATTTTAGTACCTTTGATCGCAGGTGCTTCAACTGGAGATGGAAGGTAAGCAACAACAGCGTCAAGTAGTGTCTGAACACCTTTGTTTTTAAATGCTGTACCTGGAAGCATTGGTACGACATGCATACCGATCGTTGCAGCTTTAATACCAGCAACGATCTCTTCATTCGTAAGCTCTTCACCTTCCATATATTTTTCCATAAGCGCTTCGTTACCGTCTACTGAAGAGATCTCTTCGATCATCTTTTCACGGTACTCTTCAGCTTGCTCTTGAAGCTCAGGACGAATATCTTGCTCGCTGTATGCTGAACCCATTGCTGCGTCTGCATCCCATACAACTTCTTTCATCTTTACAAGGTCAACAACACCTTCAAAGTTCTCTTCTGCACCGATAGGAAGTTGGATAACCAGTGGATTACCTTTAAGTCTTTCACGGATCTGTCTTTCAACTTCAAGGAAATCTGCACCTGTTCTGTCCATTTTATTAACAAATACAAGTGATGGTACACCATAGCGGTTTCTTTGTCTCCAAACTGTTTCTGATTGTGGTTGAACCCCACCAACAGCACAGAATACTGAAACAGCACCATCAAGTACTCTCATTGAACGTTCAACTTCAATAGTAAAGTCAACGTGACCCGGAGTATCGATAATGTTGATCTGCTTGCCTAACCACTCACAAGTTGTAGCAGCAGAAGTAATCGTAATACCTCTCTCCTGCTCTTGCTCCATCCAGTCCATTGTTGCAGCACCGTCATGTACCTCACCGATCTTGTGTTCAACACCTGTATAGAAAAGGATTCTTTCAGTTGTTGTCGTTTTCCCTGCATCAATGTGAGCAGCAATACCGATGTTTCTTACGTCTTCAAGTTTGTGCGTTCTTGCCATAACTTAGTTCCTTACCATCTGTAGTGAGCAAACGCTTTGTTCGCTTCAGCCATTCTATACGTATCTTCTTTCTTCTTGAAAGCAGAACCTTTTTCAGTTGCAGCGTCCATAAGTTCATTACTTAAACGCTCCATCATTGTTCTTTCATTTCTTTTTCTCGCTGCATCAACAATCCATCTGATTCCCAGTGATTGTTGTCTTGCAGGTCTAACTTCTATAGGCACTTGGTACGTAGCACCACCTACTCTTCTAGACTTTACTTCCATTACAGGTTTCACGTTATCCATTGCTTTGTTGAATACGTCAATACCTTTTTCTCCAGATTTTGATTCAATTCTCTCTAACGCAGCATACATAACTCTTTGCGCTGTGCTTTTCTTACCATCAAGCATTACTGCATTGATGAACTTTGTTAATACTTTAGAACCGTGTACTGGATCTGGCAATACCGGTCTAACGGGAGCTTTTCTTCTTCTCATTCTATTTCCTTCTTCAATCTTATATGGTTGATTTACTCAAGTCTTGTCCCCTAAGGATAAATGACAACACCTGTTTAAAGTCTATCTGTAGACTAAACTCTTACTTTATACGCGTTTAAATACTCTAAGATTACTTAGGTCTTTTAGTACCGTATTTAGATCTTGCAACTGTTCTTCCAGTTACACCTGAAGCATCGAGTGCACCACGAACAATGTGATACTTAACACCAGGTAAATCTTTAATTCTTCCGCCTCTTACAAGTACGATAGAGTGCTCCTGAAGGTTGTGACCCTCACCACCAATGTATGAGATTACTTCAAAACCACTTGTCAATCTTACTTTAGCAACTTTTCTAAGCGCCGAGTTAGGTTTCTTTGGTGTTGTAGTATATACTCTTGTACATACGCCTCTTCTCTGAGGACATTTTACGAGTGCAGGTGATTTTGATTTTTTCACTTGCTTTTTACGTTCTTTACGAATCAATTGATTAATTGTAGGCAAATCGTTTCCTTTCTAGTTAGTTTGAATTGAGATCTTATCTCTTGAATCTGGGTTCTTACACCACATAAAAACATTCACTGTGAACGTTTATATCTAGTCTAGTTCCTAGAGAAAATTGGATGCAAATTATATCGAAAAATTCTTTAGAATTTCTTATACTTAGAATAAGGGAGAAGAAAGAGGGTTAAACTGTTTCTTTAAGACAAGAAACAGCCTGCAGAGATTACTCTGCAGCTGTGAATTTGATGCTATCTTTATCTATCATACCAGTACCTACTGGGATAAGACGTCCGATAACAACGTTTTCTTTAAGATCTTCAAGCGTATCTACTGTTCCTGCGATCGATGCAGAAGTCAGTACTTTTGTTGTATCCTGGAATGAGGCAGCAGAGATAATACTGTCTGCTCCAACCGCTGAACGGGTAATACCTACAAGCATTGGCTCAGCAATAGCAGGTTCACCGCTCAGTGCGATCACTCTTTCATTCTCTTCTTGGAACTTACGACGAGAGACGATATCTCCAGCGATAAACTTAGAGTCACCACTCTCAACCACTTTCACTTGTCTCATCATTTGAGATGTCACGATCTCGATGTGCTTATCTGAGATATTAACCCCTTGTCTACGGTAAACCATCTGTACCTCAGATACAATGTACTCATACAATGCTTTTTCACCGAGTGCCGCAAGGATATCATGACTTGAGATCGTACCGTCAGTCAGTTTTTCACCCGCATGCACATATTCACCCGCATGAACAAGTGCTACTTTATTCTTATCTACAAACTGCTCAGTGACCTGATTATTGTCACCAGTAATGATCAGTCTCTCTTTACCACGTAATGGCTTACCGAAACTTACTACACCATCAATCTGTGCAATTAATGCGATATCTTTAGGACGTCTCGCTTCAAAGAGTTCAGAAACTCTTGGAAGACCCCCGGTAATATCTTTTGATTTGATCGCCGCTTTTGGTGTTTTTGCCAAGATATCTGCGATACTTACTTCGTCTCCATCTTTTACAAAAAGGATCGTCTTCGCATCCAATTGATAACGTATCAACTCTCCGCTTTCAGTTGCCAACACGATCGCTGGTTTATAAGCAGCAGGGATATACTCATTCAGCTCAAGTCTTGTATCACCTGTCACTTCATCAAACTGTTCAACCACAGTTACACCCGGGATGATATCTTCAAACTTCAGTTTCCCTTGCTGTTCAGCAATAATAGGCTCTGAATATGGATCCCACTCAGCGATCACTACCTGAGAAGCTGTCTCTGGTGCAGAAAGAAGATCACCTCTTTGTACCATTGCATCATTGTCCACTTTTACGACAGAACCTCTTGAGATATAATGTCTTGCTGCTTCTCTGTTGTTTTCATCAACAACTACAGCAAAGAGACCTTTTTCTACTACTTTTGTACCTTCAGTAATCCCTGTATGTGCTTCAAGGTAATCCCCTTTAAGTAAGAAGAACTTCACTGTACCTTTTGACTCAGAAACCACATTTTGTGTCACTGGTGCACCATCTTCCACTTTAAGTTCAGAAGCAAATGGCACACGGCTTGGTACAGACCAACCCTCATTGATCACTTCAACAATAGAGTCACCCTCTTTTACCTTATCACCATCTTGAAGCGGTAAGAAAAGTTTTCCTTCAACTTTACCTGCAACACCTGCAAGTTCATTTGACTTGGCGACATCTGATTTTCTGAGATTATACTTTATCTCATCTGCGCTGCCTGCATTGACAGAGATCACATACTCGTCATGTGTCACAATAAGAGAGATCGTACCATCTACCGTTGCTTTGATCTTCGGTTCAACCAAAAGAACCCCAGCATTTCTTCTGTTTGCGACGATCAGGTTACCCTCTCTGTTACGGTATACATTCAGGTTGTAGTATCTGATGAAACCTTCTTTGCTCGCGATGACTTGTCTATCTTCTTTACCTGCTGTTGCCGTACCACCTGTGTGGAATGTACGGAGTGTAAGCTGTGTACCTGGCTCACCGATAGATTGTGCGGCGATAACCCCTACCGCTTCTCCACGTTTCACGATTTTGTTATCCGCCATGTTCAGACCATAACATTTTGCACAGATACCTTTTGGTGCTTTACATGATGATGGTGCTCTCATCACCACTGAACGTACACCTGCATCTTGTACTCTTCCCGCAGTCTCTTCATCTATCATCGTACCTTCACTGACCAATACTTCAGAAGTAATAGGATCAATCACATCTTCAGCCAATACTCTACCGTAGATACGATCTGCCAATGGCTCGATCATTTCATTACCCACAACGATATCTGATACTTCTACACCTTCGTGTGTACCACAATCTGTCATAGAGATCTTCACGTTTTGTGCCACATCGATCAGTTTTCTTGTCAAGTAACCCGCATTCGCTGTCTTAAGTGCTGTATCGGCAAGACCTTTTCTCGCACCGTGCGTTGAAATAAAGTACTCAAGTACATTCAGACCTTCACGGAAGTTCGACGTAATAGGTGTTTCAATAATAGACCCGTCCGATTTCGCCATAAGACCCCTCATACCAGAAAGCTGTCTGATCTGTGCTGCGGAACCTCTCGCCCCAGAGTCTGCCATCATGTGAACCGAGTTAAACCCGTCTTTGTCTTCTCTAATAAGAGACATAAGACCCTCGGCAATACCATTGTTCGCATCCGTCCAGATATCGATAATTTTGTTATACCGCTCTTGATCCGTTAAAAGACCCGCACCATACTGTCTTTGGATCTCTTTTACTTCTTCTTTGGCAGAAAGAACGTTCTCTGCTTTCATCTCAGGGATCTTGATATCATCCACAGAGATAGAAACACCTACTTTAGTTGCATATTTGAAACCCATATCCTTAAGATTATCAAGGAAACCTGCAGCTTCAGAAACACCACCTATTTTATAGATATAGTCAACCAACGCACCGATATCTTTTTTCTTCAACACTTTGTTCCAGTATTTTTCCGGTACATAATCAGGAATGATCGATTTCAAGATCAGTCTACCTGCAGTTGATTTTGTAATATGTCCATCGACCACTGTTCTGATACGTGCATTAAGATCCAGTGACTGTTGTTCAAAAGCAATTTCTACTTCTTCTACATTTGCAAAGAGTTTATGTTCACCTTTGACATCATTTTTTTCAAGTGTAAGGTAATACAGACCCAAAATCATATCCTGTGAAGGTACGGCGATCGCCTTACCTGATGCCGGAAGCAAGATGTTCATCGATGCAAGCATCAATACTTTTGCCTCAGCGATCGCTTCATCAGAAAGTGGTACGTGTACGGCCATTTGGTCCCCATCGAAGTCGGCGTTGAACGCAGAACATACCAGCGGGTGCAATTGGATCGCTTTACCCTCGATCAGTCTCGGGTGGAACGCTTGGATCGACAATTTGTGAAGTGTTGGTGCACGGTTCAGTAAGATAGGATAGTTATCAACTACCTCTTCAAGACACTCCCATACTTCATTCTCTTGCTTTTCGATCATCTTTTTGGCTTGTTTCAGTGTCGTTGCATACCCTTTTTCTTCAAGCTTTGCCATCAAATGCGGCTTAAAGAGTTCGATCGCCATTTTCTTAGGCAGTCCACACTGGTCCATACGTAGATCCGGACCAACAACGATAACCGAACGACCAGAGAAGTCAACCCTTTTACCAAGAAGGTTTTGTCTAAAACGACCTTGTTTACCTTTGATCACTTCAGAGAGTGACTTCAATGGTCTTTTGTTTGCACCTTTAACTGCATTTCCTCTTCTACCGTTATCAAAAAGTGCATCGACTGCTTCTTGAAGCATACGCTTTTCATTTCTAACGATAATTTCAGGTGCATCAAGTTCTACCAATCTTTTAAGTCTCTGGTTTCTGTTGATCACTCTTCTATAAAGGTCATTCACATCAGAAACAGCGAATTTACCGCCATCAAGACTTACAAGAGGTCTTAGATCCGGTGGAAGTACGGGCAGTTGTGTCAACATCATCCACTCTGGTCTGTTACCTGAGTGAAGGAATGCTTCGATCACCTTCAGACGTTTAACGATCGTCTTTCTTTTTGCTTCAGATTTTGTCGCTTCTATATCAAGTTTCAACTGATTGAACATATCCACAAGGTCAAGTTCTGCAAGCAGTTCCTGAATGATCTCTCCACCCATTCTTGCATCAAGGTCTGTGCCGCCAAAACGTTGAGTGATCTGTTGATACTGCTCTTCATTCAATACATCATATTTTGCCAGTGGCGTTAAACCTTCACTGTCATAAGATGCTTCACCCGGTGTTTTAACGATATATGCTTCATAATAAAGTACTCTCTCAAGGTCTTTCATCTTTACACCCAAAAGTGTACCGATACGTGATGGAAGTGAAGAGACATACCAGATATGTGCCACAGGCGCGATAAGATCAATGTGCCCCATACGGTTTCTTCTTACTTTAGAAGTGGTGACTTCAACCCCACATTTTTCACATACGACACCTTTATAACGCATCTTTTTGTATTTACCGCAAAGACACTCATAGTCTCTGATAGGTCCAAAGATCTTCGCACAGAAAAGACCATCTCTTTCTGGTTTGAGGGTTCTATAGTTGATCGTCTCTGGTTTTTTTACTTCACCGTAACTCCATGAGAGTACTTTCTCCGGACTTGCAACTCTAAGCTGTAGTGCTGCGACATCATTCGGTCTCTCTTCGCTGTTAAGATCTATTGGTGTTAAATTCTCTAAAAACTTACTCATTTTCACCCTCCACTTCTTTTTTACTCTCATATAATTCTGTATCAAGACCTAATGCTTGAAGCTCTTTTGTCAATACGAACATAGTTTCAGGTACACCTGATTCAGGAACAGCTTCACCTTTGGTGATCGCTCTGTATGCTCTTGCTCTACCTTCAACATCATCTGATTTGATGGTCAGCATCTCTTTAAGTGTATGTGATGCACCATAGGCTTCAAGTGCCCATACTTCCATCTCACCGAATCTTTGTCCACCGAAGAGTGCTTTACCACCCACTGGCTGTTGTGTTACAAGTGAGTAAGGTCCAGTTGAACGTGCATGCACTTTTTCATCAACCAGGTGGTGAAGTTTAAGCATATACATATAACCCACATTGACTCTCTCTATCATCTGCTCACCGGTTTTCCCGTCAAACAGAACCATTTTACCATCACTGTCCATCTTAGCCATTTCGAAAAGTTTGTCGAATTCAGCTTGATTTGCTCCTTCAAATACTGGTGCAGCAAATTTTACACCTCTAGACCAGTCTCTACCGTATTTGATCAACTCTTCATCGCTCATACTCTCTAACAGTGCTTTTGCATTCATCAATTTTGCTACATCTGCAATTTCACTCATCTTCGCTCTGAGATCTTTAATGAACGTCTCTTTTTGATCCTTAAACATCTCTTCGATCTGCTCTCCAAGGTTTTTACCAACCAATCCCAAGTGTACTTCAAGGATCTGCCCGATATTCATACGAGAAGGTACCCCTAGTGGGTTCAAAATAATTTCTACCGGTCTTCCATCTTCCTGGTATGGCATATCGATCTCTGGTACGATATTAGAAACGATACCTTTATTTCCGTGACGTCCTGCCATTTTATCACCTACTTTGAGCTTTCTCTTGGTAGCGATATAGATCTTTACAAGCTTCGTGACACCTGAAGGGAGAATATCATCTTTTTCAAGTACGCTCAATTTCTCTTCATGCTCTGTCTTCAGTCTCTTCTTTTGTTTCAAGAAGTAATTTTTTAGTGACTCATATTCATTCTGTACATCTTCTGTGAAAGACTGAACTACGCCTCTTAGTGCAAATCTGTTTACACCCTTGATCGTCTCTTCATCGATCTTAGAACCTGCTGCATACTCCGTTTCACCGATCGTTACAGCTTTCACCAATTCTTGTCCTGAAAGGTAGTTTGCAATACGCAAGATCTCTTCTCTATCTATCATAAGAAGTTGATCATGATGGTCACTGTCCAGGATCGCTTTCTCTTCTTCATAGGCCTGGATCGCACGTGCGTCTTTTTCATACCCTTTTTTCGTAAAGACTTTGATATCGACAACCACACCTTCCATGGATGCTGGACAGTAGAGCGATTTATTGACCACATGTCCTGCTTTTTCACCAAAGATCGCTCTTAAGAGTCTCTCTTCTGGTGTTGGTTTGATCTCACCTTTAGGACTGACTTTACCTACCAGGATCATACCAGGTTTTACATAGGTACCGATCTGAACGATACCACTCTCATCCAAGTGAAGCAACTCATCTTCGCGGATATTCGGGATATCACGCGTGATCTCTTCCGTACCATGTTTAAGTTCTCTTGCTTCCACTTCTTTTTCATAGGTATGCACTGACGTAAATGTATCTTCACGGATCAGTTTTTCAGAAATAATAATCGCATCCTCATAGTTATATCCATACCAAGGCATAAATGCAACACGGATATTCTTACCGATCGCAAGTTCTCCCTGATCCATATTCGCACCATCGGCGATGACCTGTTTCGCTTCGATCTTGTCACCGAGTTTTACAATAGGTGTTTGCGTGAACGTCGTGTTCTGGTTGGTTCTCATGTTCTTTTCAAGCGGATAGTGGTCTATGAATACACCACTCTCATCTTCGCCCATGATATAGATGTTCTTCGCATCTACTTTTTCAACCGTACCGGCTCTTTCTGCCTTCACACATTCCCATGCATCACGACTCACGATCGCTTCCATACCTGTACCGACCACTGGTGCCTCTGTTTTAAGAAGAGGTACCGCCTGACGTTGCATGTTCGATCCCATCAGTGCACGGTTCGCATCATCGTGCTCCAAGAATGGAATCAATGCCGCTGCAGAACCAGAGATCATCAATGGAGAGATATCGATAAGATCAACTCTTTTTGCCTCATTAAGTTCGATATTCCCGTTCAGTCTGGTCTCGATAAGATCTTCAACGATACGTCCGTTCTCATCAACAACAGTTGACGCAGGCGCGATACATTTGTCCTCTTCCTGTGTGGCAGTAATGTAGACAATTTCATCTGTCACTTGGCAATCTTTCACCACTTTATAGGGTGCTTCAATGAATCCATGTTCATTTACTTTCGAGTAGGTCGCCAAAGTATTGATAAGACCAATGTTCTGACCTTCCGGAGTCTCAATTGGACAGATACGTCCATAATGTGTAGGGTGTACATCCCTTACTTCAAATCCGGCTCTCTCTTTAACAAGACCACCCTCACCCAATGCTGAAAGTCTTCTTTTGTGTGTTACTTCTGAAAGTGGGTTCGTCTGATCCATAAACTGTGAAAGCTGCCCTGATGAGAAGAACTCCAAGATCGTATTGGTGATCATTTTAGAGTTTACCAGATCATGTGGCATCAACTCATCGAGTGTTCCAGATACTGTTGTCATCTTGTCTTTGATCGCTTTTTGCATCTTCACAAGACCACTGTGAAGCTCATTACCAAGAAGCTCACCGATCGCTCTGATTCTTCTGTTACCTAAGTGGTCTCTATCATCGATATGACCTTGACCATTCTTTACTTTAATAAGATATTTCACCGTATGGATAAGATCTTCTGCAGTCAGTACTGTAGCATACTCAGGAATATCCAGACCCAACTTGTGGTTCATTTTCATACGACCGACTTTAGTCAGGTCATATCTTTCCGGATCAAAGAAGAGTTGCTGTAAGAATGCCTTAGCCGCGTCAGGTGTGACTGGTTCACCCGGTCTCATCACTTTGTAGATACGGATCGCTGAAAGTACATTTTCATCATCGATCTGTTCTGTTTGCTTTAAAAGTCTTAAACTTTCGTTATCTGCGATAAATGCATTAATGATCGACATATCCGCACCTTCAGCAAGGTCATTGATGATCTCGATCGTATCAATACCCTCTTCGATCATCTTTTTAAGTTTGCTCTCATCCAAAGGTGTCACGACATCATAGAGTACTTCACCGCTCTCCTGATCAATGATAGGCTTAGCCAAGTGTCTTTCCATCAATACTTCAAGCGGATATTCGATCCACTCCAAACCATCTTCGATCAGTTTCTCTGCTTTTTTCTTTGTCAGTCTTTTCCCAGCATTGACAACCGTATTACCATCCATGTCTTTGACATCATACTCTGCTCTACCGCCAAAATCATTCGCATCAAATCTTACGAGGAATCTGTTGTCTTTGATATGGATCTCTTTTGTTGCGTAGAAGAGTTTTACAATATCATCTTTAGAGTAATCCAATGCTCTGAAAAGAATCGTCACAGGGATCTTTCTTCTTTTGTTGATACGTGCATAGAGGATATCTTTGGAATCATATTCAAAATACAACCATGAACCACGATCTGGGATGATCTGTGCAGAGTAAAGCATACCGCTTCCTGCAGTCGTTCCCTCTTCTTCTTTGAAGATAACACCCGGAGATCTGTGAAGTTGATTGACGATTACTCTTTCAACACCATTGACAACAAATGAAGTTCTGTCTGTCATCAATGGAATATCACGTACGAAAACAGCTTGTTCTTTGATCTCTTTTGGATCAAGTTTTTCCCCTGTTTTTTCATCTCTGTTCCAGATCGTTAGTGCAATATTCATCTTTAGTGATACAGAGTAGGTCAACCCTCTCTCCATACACTCTCTAACGGTATATTTTGGTTTAACAATTTCAGAGTTTTTATACGTAAGTGTCAGTCTGTTTTGTTGGTCATGGATAGGGAAAGAAGATCTGAAAACTTTCTCTAATGTAGAGTTTTTTCTGTCTTTTTCACCTAGCATTAAAAAGTTTTCATAACTTTTTTGTTGAAGTTGGAGCAAATTTGGGATTTCAATTTCTCTTGGTGTTTTGGAAAAGTCAACACGGAGTCTGTTACCAGAATGTAAAGAATTTAACATGGGTTATCCTTATTTCGGTTTAGTTTGGTTTATGTAGTGTGTTTAATGTGTATATATTGGGTATACAAAAAAACTATTGCCGTGAGGGTATGAAAATGTCTCCGAATAGTTTATCGCTATATCCAATGAGGTTTGTGACTTGAGCTTAGGCAAATTGCCTAAGCTCTTTTAAATAATAAAAATTATTTAAGCTCGCATTTAGCGCCAGCTTCTTCAAGTTGTTTCTTGAAGTCTTCTGCTTCTTCTTTAGAAACACCTTCTTTAAGTACAGATGGAGTCTCTTCAACAGCAGCTTTCGCTTCTTTAAGACCAAGACCAGTGATCGCTCTTACTGCTTTAATAGCGTTGATTTTTTTATCACCTGCATCAACAAGTACAACGTTGAACTCTGTTTGTTCTTCAGCAGCTTCAGCAGCTACTGCTCCACCACCAGCTACTACTGTAGCTTGTGCAGATACACCAAATTTTTCTTCAAATTCTTTTACAAGCTCAGAAAGCTCAAGTACTGACATGTTTGAGATAAACTCAAGAACATCTTCTTTAGTTGTTGCCATAATTAATTCCTTAAATTATAATTATATGAAATGAAACATTTTACAGTTTCAAATTAAAAGAGCCTCGTGGCTCTCACCACTCTACGCCTCTTCTTCTTTTTTTGCTGCTAATGCATTCAAACCAATTGTAAAGTTTTGTACCGGTGCATTCCAAACATTAAGAAGCATACCGATAAGCTCGTCTCTAGTAGGAAGTTTAGCCATTGCATTAATGGTTTCCAAGCTAGCAACTTCACCCTGGATCAAACCAGTTTTGATTGAAAAAGTATTTTTAAAATCAGTAGCTGCTTTGTCAGCGATTTTACAAGGTGTAACTTGTGCATCACCCCAGATTACAAGGTTTGTTTCTGTAAACTCAACATCTTCACACCCAGCATTTTTTAATGCGATACGTGCTAGTTTGTTTTTTACAACTTGGACTTTGATCTCTTCATCTTTTGCAAGATTTCTTACAACTTCAAGATTCTCAACAGTCATACCTTTGTAATCACAAACGATAATGGCACCAGCGTCTTTAAACTCTGCTGTCATTTCTGCAACTAGTTCTTCTTTTCTAGTTCTAGTCATATAATTCTCCTTCCGACCTCTAAAAGGGTTCCCCTAAAGGACCATATATTCTTTCGAATATATTAATTAAGCTTTCGCCCCTCTTATCTTTGACCTAAGATTAATGAGTAGTAAAAATTACCCTCAAACAAAAACTACACCCGTAGTTTTTATTTGAAGATAATATAAAGAAGGCACAGCCTTCTTTATGCATGGATTATTTCATCTCCATTAATTCTGCTGTATCTAAAGTGATAGATGGGCTCATTGTAAGTGAAATCGCACCATTCGTGATATATCTACCTTTTGCAGATGCTGGTTTTGCTTTATTGATCGTTTCAAGAAGTGTTACAAAGTTTTCTTTGATCTTCTCTTCTGAAAAAGAAACTTTACCGATACCAGCGTGGATGTTACCTTTTTTGTCTACTCTAAAGTTAACCTGTCCACCTTTTGCATTCTCAACTGCTTTAGCCACATCCATCGTTACCGTACCAGTCTTAGGGTTTGGCATAAGTCCTTTTGGCCCAAGGATTCTTGCTACTTTACCAAGAACACCCATCATGTCTGGTGTTGAGATAACGATATCAAAATCAATGTTACCCGCTTGAATTGATTCGATAAGATCTGTAGAACCTACCAAATCTGCACCTGCTGCTTTTGCTTCATCAGCTTTAGCGTCTTTTGCAAATACTGCTACTCTTACTGTTTTACCAGTTCCATTAGGAAGAACAACTGATCCTCTAACCATTTGATCTGCATGTCTTGGGTCAACGTTCAAGTTAAGTGCAACTTCAACTGTTTCATCAAATTTAGCCGATTTAAGGTTTTTAAGTGTAGCCATTGCTTCATCAACACTATATGTTTTAGTCACATCTACTAGTTTAAGTAGTGCTTCTCTTCTTTTACTTGGTTTTTTTGCCATTTTATTCTCCGCTTTATGTGCTCCCACATTTCAAATCATGTGGTTATGATTGTCTTTAAAAAGACTAGTCTACGATCTCAACACCCATACTTTTACAAGAACCAGCAATAATATTCGCTGCCATTTCTCTGTCGTTTGTGTTAAGGTCAGCAATTTTTTGATCGATAATTTCGTCTAATTTTGCTTTAGTGATAGTTCCAACTTTGTTAAGAAGTGGATTATCCGTGCCTTTTTTAATGTTTGCTGCTTTTTTGATAAGGTCACTTGCAGGCGGTTGTTTTGTTTCAAATGTAAAACTTCTGTCTGCATATACTGTAACGATCACAGGAATCTTATATCCCATTTTATCTTTTGTTTTTTCATTAAAAGCTTTACAAAACTCCATAATGTTTACACCACGTTGTCCAAGTGCAGGACCTACCGGTGGTGATGGATTTGCTGATCCAGCTGGGATCATCATTTTGAACTTTTCAGTTATCTTTTTTGCCATCTGTTCTTCCTTTGTTTGAATTGACCTTTAGGTCTTATAGTATTTTTTCTACTTGTGTGTAGAGTATTTCAACCGGTGTATTTCTACCAAAGATTGAAACATTCAACTTTAACTTACCATGGTCAAGATCATACTCTTCTACCATACCTGTAAAGTTTGCGAACGGACCATCAATAATACGTACCATTTCGCCTGTTTCAAAATCAACTTTAGGTCTTGGTGCAGCTTTTTGCTCCATTTTGTCTAAAATCACTTTGATATCTGCCTCTGAAAGTGCAGTAGGTGTCTTTTGTTCACCGATAAATCTAGATACTCTTGGCAAAGATTGTATCTTATGCCAGAGGTCAGTATCCAGGTCTATATGTGCGAAAGCATACCCAGAATACAATGTTCTTTCAGTAATCTTTTTTACGCCGTTTTTAACTTCGATCACTTCTTCTGTAGGAACGACTACACGTTCAAGCTTCTCTTCAATCCCATGATCTTTTACAAGTTGTTCGATCGCTCTTTTTACAGCTTGCTCAGAACCTGAATATGTTTGAATTGCATACCATTGATAAGCCATTGTCTATCCTATAAAACTGATGATACGATTGATGACATGAGAAAGTCGACCAATGCTAAAAAAATTGATATTACAGTTACTACGAGAACAACTGCTAAAAATGCTTGTCTTACTTGTACTTTTGTTGGAAATATAACTTTATGAATCTCCGCTTTCGCGTGTGCTATAAATGTTGAAAGTTTTCCCATATATATTACCTTTACTTGTGGCAGGCCAAGAGGGACTCGAACCCCCGGCACCTGGTTTTGGAGACCAGTGCTCTACCAACTGAGCTATTGGCCTAGAAATGATACTATGGGACAAAGCCCGATAGTATTTAACAAAAGTCTCCGATTACAGCTTCATCTCTTTGTGTACTGTATGGCACTTACACCATTTACAATACTTTTTAAGAGCAAGTTTCTCTGTTGTCGTTTTCTTGTTTTTATTGGTGTGATAGTTACGTCTTGTACATTTCTCACAACCTAAGTGAACTGTTTCTCTCATTGTTATCTCCTATGATAAGTGCGCAAGAGGCAAGCCTCCTGCATGGTGTTATTAAGCAATAATCTTAGAAACAACACCGGCACCAACTGTTCTACCACCTTCACGGATAGCGAACTTAGTACCTTCATCAAGTGCAACAGGAGCGATAAGCTCAACATTGATTTTAACGTTGTCTCCTGGCATAACCATTTCAGTACCTTCTTGAAGTTGAACTGAACCTGTTACGTCTGTTGTACGAACGTAGAACTGTGGTCTATAGTTGTTAAAGAATGGAGTGTGTCTACCACCCTCTTCTTTAGTAAGAACATAGATCTCAGCTTCAAATGAAGTGTGCGGAGTGATTGAACCTGGCTTACAAAGTACCATACCTCTTTGTACAGCTTCTTTATCGATACCACGGATAAGAACACCACAGTTATCACCAGCTTCACCACAATCCATTTCTTTACGGAACATTTCAACACCAGTTACAGTTGTTTTTTGAGTATCTTTAAGACCAACGATCTCAACTTCGTTACCCACACATACAGTACCTCTGTCAACTTTACCAGTTACAACTGTACCACGACCTTGGATAGTAAAGATATCTTCGATAGCCATTAGGAAATCTTTATCAGTTTCTCTTACTGGCTCAGGAATGTATGCATCTACTTCGTCCATTAGTTTGTAAATCTTTTCAGACCACTCACCAGCTGTACCAGCTTTAGCTTCTTCAAGTGCTTTAAATGCAGAACCAGCTACGATTGGAGTATCGTCACCTGGGAAGTCATACTCAGAAAGAAGTTCACGTACTTCCATCTCTACAAGCTCTAACATCTCTTCTTTATCTTCTTCATCAAGTTGGTCTTCTTTGTTCAAGAATACAACGATGTAAGGTACACCTACTTGCTTAGAAAGAAGGATGTGCTCTCTAGTTTGTGCCATTGGACCATCAGTCGCAGCGATAACAAGGATCGCACCGTCCATTTGAGCAGCACCAGTAATCATGTTTTTAACGTAGTCCGCGTGACCTGGACAGTCAACGTGAGCATAGTGTCTAGTTTCTGTTTCATACTCTACGTGAGAAGTAGCAATTGTAATTCCTCTTTCTCTCTCTTCAGGTGCGTTATCGATTTGATCATAATCCATTGCTGCAGCACCAGTTTTAAGACCTAAACACATTGTGATTGCAGCTGTCAATGTAGTTTTACCGTGGTCAACGTGACCGATAGTACCGATGTTAACATGCGGTTTCGTTCGTTCGAATTTTTCTTTAGCCATGCTATTCTCCTAGCGTAATATGATTTAAAGGCAGTATTATACCTAAATTTTCTTAGACCCCATACCTATATGGACAGAACTATTACAAAGCTGTAATACTTTTGTCCATACCATCATGGAGGGTGGAGCCCATAGTGAGACTTGAACTCACGACCTCTTCCTTACCAAGGAAGTGCTCTACCCCTGAGCCATATGGGCAACTCTATTGTATATAATTAAATGCGTGCGTCAAAGTCATAAATGAATAAAAAAGGAAAGCTTTTATATGTGAAGTTATTAGTCTGTTAAATACATAATTCACACAGCTCCCAGTTTATGGAGCGGGCGAAGGGATTCGAACCCTCGACAGCCTGCTTGGAAGGCAGGACCTCTAGCCACTGAGCTACGCCCGCATCTTTTATGCGATTTAACATATGGTGGTGAGTGAAGGATTCGAACCTTCGAAGACATAGTCAGCAGATTTACAGTCTGCCCTCGTTGGCCACTTGAGTAACTCACCATAATGTTTAAATCATTACTGGTCAAACACTGATAATTATATTTTTTCATGGAGCTGGTGAAGGGACTCGAACCCCCGACCTGCTGATTACAAATCAGCTGCTCTAGCCAACTGAGCTACACCAGCACCATCATTAAAAGTTGTTATACTTAAAATGGACGGGAATTATAGACAAAAAAGTTTTCAATGTCAAGGGTTTTAGGTAAATTTGTAAAAATTTCTCTTTTTTAGGTAATTTCTATAGAATACACCCACATAAAATGAAGATCATAGGCTATATAGAATGAAAATACTACTGGCACCAAGTGAAACCAAAAAAACAGGTGGAGAACGCTCTTTCGATCCTAGTACATTACTCTTTGAAGCGCTTTTGCCTTACAGAACCAAACTCCTGCATACCTATACTAATGTATTGCAAAAAGGGGATATCCCCACACTGTCAAAAATGTTCGGACTCAAAAAAGAAGCAGATATCCTTGCACACAAAAAAGATATCATTCATGAACTTACGATGAAAGCCATTCAAAGATATACAGGTGTAGCATTTGACCATCTGGGGTATGATGCATTGGATGAGAAGGCACAAGCATATATCGACAGCCATGTCATCCTCTTTTCAAACCTGTTTGGTCCCATCCGTGCTTCAGACCTCATCCCTGAGTATAAACTCAAACAGGGAGAGGCTGTCGGTGGCATCAAAACAGAGAAGTTTTACCATGAACACGCTGCAGAACTGATGGAAGCATACCTGGCTGAGGATGAGATACTGGATCTCCGTGCAGGTTTTTATGACAAATTCTATAAACCCACCAAACCCTATACTACACTCAAGTTCATCAAAGAGGGGAAAGTCGTTAGTCATTGGGCAAAGGCGTATAGAGGTATCGTCCTGCGTGAGATCGCCAAAGCGGGTATAGAAACCCTCGAAGCGTTCATGAAACTGCCTATAGAAGGGCTGAGTATTCAAGAGATCCAAACGAAAAAAAATAAAACTGAAATCATTTATGAGATAGGGTAAAGATGAAACTCCCTAGTGATGCAACACTCTATAAAGTATTTATTTTTCTTTTAGTACTGATGGTTGTATTGGGTATACTATTTGATACAGATTATAATTAAGGAAAAGCGATGAAAGAAAATCTTTTTGAAATGGGTGCACATTTTGAAGAGGGATGGTCATCGGACAATAAAAAGAAACCCTCTCAAAAAACCTCTACAGAGATCAGACCGCCAGAGAAACATCAATTGCATGTTGCAAAAGAGAAACGACGAGGTAAAGTGGTTACCATCGTCAAACCTTTTTACTTAGATAAAACAGATCTTCAGGCTCTGCTCAAAACGCTTAAAAAAAAGCTTGGTACAGGAGGTACGCTCAAAGATGACACTTTGGAGTTCCAAGGAGACATCCCTGAACTGCTGCGTACCTATTTGGAAGCTTTGGGGTATCGGTTTAAACACTAGATAACCCCATAGGGCTTACTTGCCTATCGCCAACGCATAGAGTACCATTTCCTCATTCTCCACAAATGCATTGACCTCGTCATCATAATAGGCCCCGATACCAGAACACCCTATACCCATATAGAGTGAAGCCATATAAAGTCTATGTCCTATAATGCCGGCTTTCTGGTAAAGTGCCTGATAGTTCTCTCCTTTGGAAGTGAGGAAAAAGGCTACCGCTCCCTGCATGGAGAGACTATACTGTTCCAAACTCAAATACCCCGCTTTTCTGGCAAAGTCTCCATACTTTATATACTCACCTTCTTTATAGAGTCCCAACGGCATATCAAGCACCCGGTTGATGACGACATACACAGAGACCTCTTCATCGCAGTCACTGGGTACAGGCTGGTGTATCGCTTCCATAATATAATTAAACTGTCCCTTGGTGATCGCACCTTCCTGAAAACCTCGCTGGGATCTACGTGTAAAGATCGTCTCTTGGAGTTTTGTCGTATTATAGGTAAACGTAGGGGCTTTCACTTCCCGTCTGCAGGATCCCAACTGCATTGTTTCATGATACGCCTGTTCTATAAGTGCATTACGTTCAAAGGTTCCACTGGCTTCAACATAAGGGAGGGAGAACTCTATGGGGTCTACTTTCTCTCCTTCTATCGGTCTCACCATAGCACACCCAGACAAGAACCACTCTCTCTCCCCAAACCCGAACATAAGATTAAGTTTTTCTCTGTCTATATCATACCGCACTTCCACTGCATTCGATTGAAGCAATGCGGATGCTTCTATGCTCCCTAAAAGGTGTCCCGCATCCAGAAGACAATATCTGAAGGCACGGTTCTTATATTTCCACGAAGAACGATAATAAACAGCAGAGACCAAAAACAGGTACCCTTGCATAGCGGTGCTATATCCCAAATAAGGTTCTAATCCCTCCTGTTTGGTAATACGTTGTAGCAGTGTCAAAGAGGAGGAACGTACTTCATAATGGTATATACCATCTTCTATACCTTCTACCCCTCGTGCCTGAAAATAGAGTTCATTAGGGTAGAGCGCACCTGCAGAAGGGTTGATGCGCAGGTAATACTCTCCGCTTGGATAACTTTTCTTTGCAGTCAATCCTGCAATATGGTATAGAAAATGGTCTGCTTCTTTTTCCAGATCCAATTTTCGTTTTTCATACTGTACTGGATAGTTTTTATAGGTACTGGGTTGATCCTCCCAAGAGAGCCTGTTAGGATTGGTGCGTACAGAATTGTAGGAGTGTTTGGTTGTACTATGGTACCAAAACATCAAAAACCTCAGCATGTCTGATTTTCAAAGACTCGATCTTTTGACAGGCTTTTTGAAACAATGCTACATGCTCAATACTCTCTGTGCACAAATGTTTATGTCGTTCATAAGAGGCTATAACTGTTTTCGCTTTCTTTTTCATATCTTTGCGGTTACGTTTAATATGTTCAAATGTAATCGCCCCATTGATTAACCCCTTTGCCAGGTTCGCCAAGGGATGTCCACCGAGCCTCAAAGGATGCCAGGCCTCTTCCAGCACTTCATGTGCCTCAAAATATTCTTCTTTATCAAGCAATTCAAGGTACGTTTTGAGTGCACCTTCTAGATCATCATTCATTGTTAACATAATGTATTTTAACTCTTTTTCTATCTATATTTGTCGGTGCCATGACATTTCTATCGTCAAGTAAAACACCTATTGACCTTAGAGGCAAGATACTTACCTCTCTCTTCGGATTTGCTTAAAACAAATGGATTCTTTTCATATTTTGTTCCATTTCGTGTATAATAGATCCAATATAGCATAAAGTAGCCAGATATGACGCAAGAAGAAAGAGATGAGATCAAAGTGCGTATAGAGACAAGTATCCATACGCTTAAAGAACAGATCGCCATACTTGAAGAGAAGGTAAAACCCATTGCTCCGGACTGTTCATTGGGGAGACTCACACGTCTGGAAGCCATGGGAGAGCAGCATGTCAACAACAAGATCATGGATGAATCAAAACTGCGTCTTACAAGGCTCACCAATGCCCTTTTACGTATAGACAAACCTATGTTAGGTATCTGTATCGAGTGTGAAGAACCTATCAAGATAGAACGTATGCGTATACGCCCTGAGAGTGTACGATGTGTCGAGTGTGCAAATCTATTATAGACTTCATCATAAAGGACACTTTTAGAACAAAGTCCTAAAAGCTACGCTTGTCGCTGAGATTACTTACGATTCAGCATTTAATGCCTCACTTGTACTGCAATTTAGTTGCTTGTCAGCAGTAGGCTCTCGCAACTGGTTGCTCTTGATTGCTTTGCAATATCGAAAACTATAGGCTTTCGATATTCCCTACGACTTTACCTACGATCGTCACTTCATCAGGGCCGATCGCCTGAGGTGGGTACATACTGTTATCAGAGATAAGCTCTATCATCCCATCTGCACGCTGCTGGATACGTTTGATGAACAACCCTCCCGTAGTCGATGCGATGAAGATGCCATTTTTATTGATGTTGGTTTGTGTTCTATCGATGAAAACAATACTTCCATCCTGCAAAGTGGGTTCCATCGATTCTCCATCCACATGGATGGCCTCAAGCTCAGTATTTCCCAGCCCTACCATATTACGCATGATCTTCTCATCGATATTGATCACTTCATAGTTCTCATCAAAGACCTCTGCACCCCCTCCCGCACTGGCACGGATATCTGAAAAGTAGTGCACCTGGAAAAACTTCTCTGTCTCCTCTTTGAGCATATCCACAGCCTGGTCAAAAAAGAGCCAGTTCACAGAGATCTTCTTCAGTGCACAAAACTCCAGTATCTCTTCATAGGGAATGGAGTTTCTTTTTTTCATGGTCGCGAAGGTTGCCTGAGGGATATTCAGAGCATGTGCCACATCTTTATCAAATACTTTTTTTCCTATTGTACTCTCAGAGAGCACATCTTTTAACTTTTCTATAATTTCACTGAGCACTAACATTTCAACTCCTTTTTTATTATATATGACAAATTATAAGATATTTTTCTTAAAAGTATGACAATTTGACATATTTTTTAAATATTTTACAATTTATTTATACAATTTGACATATTTTAAAACAAAGGATTGAAAATGATCTACTCAAAAAATAAAGAATTACTAAGCTATGCGATCAAAATGGGATGTACAACAGCAGCGGAATTTGCTATGTTTTTAAAAGCAAGAGAGTCTATCCTCTCTCTATAATATTTAGGTAGAAGAGTCCTTACCCGAAAAGTAAAACGCTTACCTCGTCACCTATCTCTTTGGAAGTGTCATCTTCAGAGGTCACAAGCAGTGCTACATTGCCAAGCATGTTAGTAAGAATGGCTGAGGATCCTACTTTTTTACCTTCAAAGTCAACATAGTATCTTCCCTTTTCTAAAGAGACGTTGCATGCAGTAAATTCTGCTTTTTTTGCACGTTTGATAAACGGCTCTTTGAGTGTTGCATTGACCCTGTGCATCGCACTCTGACCTTGCTGCAACTTCTCAATGAGTGGTACAAGATAAAGCAGTGCTGTCACAGTAGAAGAGTATGCAAATCCCGGGAGTCCGATGATAAATTTATCCTCTTTACGTGCAACCATAATATGCTGTCCAGGCTTGACACGTACACCTTTAAACACAACATCACACCCAAGCTCATAGATGACATCTTTCACAAAGTCAAAATCACCTACACTCACACCACCAGTGGTTACCACAATATCAGCTTTATTTAATGCATCAGAAATATTTTTTGTGATGGTCTCTTTATCATCCTTGATACACCCTAACTGCAAAGGTACACCATCATATTTCTTGACAATAGCTTCGAGGATATAATTATTGGATGAGCGTATCTGTGCATCACTTGTCTGTTCTTCACCAAGTTCAAGTAACTCTGACCCTGTAGAGATGATCGCCACTGTTGGCTTCTCATAGACTGTGACTTGTGGTATATTCAAGCTTGCCATCACCCCTATCTGTGGAAAGTCGATTTTCGTCCCTTTGGGGATAAGCATCTGTCCTTTCGCATAGTTCTCTCCCGGTTCACGTACAGAGAACCCTTGTGGTACTTCTGTCTTGATGATGATCTCATCACCATCTACTTTTACATTTTCTATCGGGATGAGCGTATCAGCACCATGTGGCATCAATGAACCGGTAAACGTCTTGATACACATACCGCTTACCACTTCTTCTTTCAAGTCAGATCCAGCAGGATTAATGCTTCCGATATGTAGTCTACCAAGACTGAGATCTTTATGGATAACCGCATACCCATCCATCGCAGAAGTTGGGAACTCAGGAGAGTTATGATCTGCTACAATATCCTCTGCGAGTATAAATCCCTGTGATTCCATTAAAGGGAGTTGTTTTGTTTTATAATTTTTGATAGCAAGATCGTCTATCATCTGCATTGATTCATCAAAGTGCATAAATGCCATTTCTATCCTTATCCTAACAATCCAGCACCATCCATAGGAGTGCTTCTATCAGCAGCGTAGATACGCTTACCATTTTTTACATCATATTTCCATATAGGTGCATTGGCTTTAAAGTCTTCAACAAACTCATCAATCAGCTCTAGTGCTACTCTGCGTTTAGGAGAAAATACCGCACTCACATAAGAAGAGGTATGTACAGGAACATCCCCAATGGAGTGTGCCATCTTTACGACTGCACCACGCTTAGCCGCCCTTTCCTCCCATGCTTCAAACCATCTTTTAAGCACAGGTTCATAGATATCAAAACTCAGTGCTTCTATACCATCTTCTGCACGTATCGTTCCTACAAAAGGGATATAAGCCCCATAGTTTGACTCGGCCTCTCCATCGAGCCAACGCCCGAATATCTCTTTAACATCTAACGGACCATGATAAAGTTCCACGCTTATCCACCACACACAGGAGGCAAGATAGAAATTCTATCACCATCTTTAAGTTCAGTTGCCAGATCGTTCACCATCGTATCATTTAGTGCTACTGCACATTTATCCAACCATTGAATCAAACTGCTATCTGTTTTGAGTTGTGCCGAAACCTCTGCCAATGTCGAGGCTTCCATCTCCATCGGTGCTTTACCGATAGGACCTAAAAATTCTACTTTTACCATAAATAACTCTTTCAAAATAGGGATTATTTCATCCCCAATAATGACGCGATTATAAAAGTTGTTTGCTATAATTACGCTTAAACAGGATTTTGAGAGGAGCTTTGCACTGTGTTATTCGGGTCTATCAGCTATCTTAATCTACTGCCTTTTCAAGTCTTCTTAAAACGCTATATCTCTAACAATGCCTCTAAAATGACCTTTCGCTACAAACGTGCTGTACCTTCACAGATCAATAAAGCACTCAAAAGAAGAGAGATCAATGCTGGATTTATCTCTTCTGTTGAATCAGCTCAATGTAAATGTACGGATTTAGGTATTATCGCAAATCAAAAAGTCTATAGTGTTCTACTTTTAGAAGGGGAAAGTGAAATGGATCCTGCATCAGCGACTTCCAATCAACTTGCACACCTGTTAGGTCTTAAAGGAAAAGTGCTTATAGGAGATGCTGCCCTCAAACACTATCTACATGAGGGAGAAGGTATTGACTTGGCTGAAGCCTGGTACAAAGAGACCGGACTTCCTTTTGTCTTTGCCAGGCTCTGCTACAATAAACATGAAGAAGCTATACAAAAAATGGCGCGTGCATTTTCACAAACCAAAGTAAAGATCCCACAATACATCCTCAAAAAAGAAGCGAAAAAAAGAGGTATCACACCCAAACAGCTTACCTGGTATTTGAGTCATATCCATTATCAAATGGATGACAAAGCAAAGAAATCTTTGAAGTTATTTTTAGATAAAACCAGACGTTTGTAGGTTTATACCCTACAAACTATTCTATGGTTTGAATCGCCCTTTCTATACGTGATACCGTTGCATCCACACCTAAAATAGCCATGATCTCATCAAGCCCAGATCCTGTCATCGAACCAAGTAGACTCACACGAAGCGGCATACCGATCTTCCCGAAACCAATCTCTTTTGTCTCAACAATTTTTTCCATCACTTCATGGTAATCACAAGGAAGGTGCAGTGTCTTATCCCAGCTTTTTAACATCAAAGCAAAATCATTCAAGATCTCTTTGGCTTCACCTTTAAACGCTTTTTTGGAAGCCTTCTCATCATACTGCGTAGGTGTTGTAAGTATTAGATTGATCTGCTCTGCAAGCTCTACGAGTGTTTTCCCTCTCTCTTTTGTTGCATCAAGAAGCAATTCAAGCTTATCGTGCCCATGGATATCCACCCCAAAATCTTTGAGAAGTATGGCAAGCTGATCGTTTGGCGTATTTTTAATATAGTGAGAATTCAACCAAAGCAGTTTATCTAGATTATAGTTGGATGCACTCTTGTTAATATTTTTAGGATCAAATAGCGCTATCATCTCTTCAATACTAAAAATTTCCTGGTCTCCATGACTCCAGCCAAGACGGACCAAAAAGTTCAAAAGTGCTTCAGGGAGATATCCCATTTCTTTATAATCCATGACATCCGTAGCCCCATCTCTTTTAGAGAGTTTTTTACCTTGTTCATTGTTGATCATTGCAACATGGTTAAACTTTGGGATCGGGAACCCCAAAGCATTGTAGACTACGATCTGTTTAGGCGTATTGTAAAGGTGATCATCCCCACGGATCACATCTGTCAGTCCCATCAATGCATCATCTATGGCTACAACAAAATTATACGTTGGTGACCCGTCTGCTCTAGCGATGACAAAATCATCTACTTCAGATGCGGCAATGTTCATCTCACCTTTTACACCATCCACAAAAGAGATGGTCCCCTCTTGCGGAGCTTTGATACGGATCACCGGTTCAACACCTTCTGGTGGTGTACCGGTGAAATCACGATAACGTCCATCATAACGTGTACGTTCTTTTTTCGCCATCTGCTCTTCACGTAAAGCATCAAGCTCCTCTTTACTCATATAGCACTTATAGGCTTTGCCCTCTTCAAGAAGCTGATCAATGTATTTTTTATAAAGATCAAATCTTTTAGACTGATAGACCACTTCGCCATCATGGCTCAGACCGACCCATTCAAATGCCTTGAGTATCGCTTCTGTCGCCTCTTCAGAATTACGTGCCATATCGGTATCTTCAATACGGAGTAAAAACTCACCCTTGTTGTGCTGTGCAGTAAGCCAGGAAAAAAGTGCTGTTCTAAGCCCACCAATGTGAAGATACCCTGTAGGAGAAGGTGCAAAACGTGTAACTGTCATGATCATGCCTTAAGTCTAAAAATAAATTAGTGAATTGTAGCAAAAATGTGGTTAAAGAGGATTATATTTTTAACGAGGAGGAGAAGCCGAAGGGCTAAAGCACTTCTGACTAATCATTTGTATTTTTCAATGTTTGAGCTTTACTTAACATGCTCTTTTACATTAAATGCAGCCTTTTCACCAACTCCTTCGACGCGTTGAAAATCATCAAAAGAAGTAAATTTACCGTTTTGTCTCTCTTCAATAATAGCATCTGCTTTAGCAGCACCGATACCTTTCACTTCCATTAACTCTTCTTTGGATGCGTAGTTTCCTTGTAGTTTCCTTGATAAATTTATTTTTAGTTATATTAAAATATAACTTTTTATATTACAATATTAACTATACTTATAGGGTTAAAAAAGAGGTATTTTATACAAAAAATATTTTTAATGTCGATTGTGATAGAATTAGCCCAAAAAGGTCAACCATGAATCAACTAGAATCGTCCATCCTAGGTGCATTTATCCTATCTTTTACTTTACAATTTTTGGTAATCCATTTTTCTCATAGACATGACTTCTTTATTGATTCCCATACAGAGGAAAAGCCTCAAAACTTTCATCATTTTTCTACGCCAAGGGCAGGAGGGATTGGTATTATCGTAGGTATGTGTTTTCTTCTTCTAACACCCTTAGGATGGAAACTTCTATTTTCCATAATCCTTGCCTTCCTAAGCGGTATCTTTGAAGACTTTCATAATTCATTAAGTCCAAGAAGACGACTTTTATTACAGTTAATTGCTGCCACAAGTGCTGTTTTATTAACCGGTTCTGTCGTTACCTATCTGGGTCTTGATATTCATATACCGTATTGGAGTGGGGTATTATTCAGTATTTTTAGTATTGTAGGATTAATGAATGCTGTCAATATTATCGATGGGTTCAATGGACTTGCCTCAGGTATTGTATTACTGATCCTTCTCTCATTCAGTACTACAGCTGTACAGGTAGAAAGTCATGAAATCCTACAAATATCTATGATCGTTACTTCAGCAGTACTCGCCTTCTTTGTGGTCAATTTCCCTAAAGGGAAGATCTTTCTTGGGGATGGAGGTGCTTATTTACTTGGGTTCATTACAGCACTGATAGGGATTTTCCTTGCAAGTAATTATGCTACAGTCAGCCCATGGTACATTCTTGCTGTATTGATCTATCCTGTCTGGGAAGTACTATTTTCTATCTACAGAAAAAGAAAAGCCAAACGTTCTCCTATGGAACCAGACGAGTATCATCTACATATGCTTATCTATAAACATATCACCCATAACAACCCGCTCACATCAGTGTTCATTGTTTTAGGTACGGCACCTTTTATTTTTTGTGCCACCCTCTATGCCCATAACTCTAAAGCAAATCTTCTTATTGTACTGGTTTTTATCGGTTGCTATACTCTACTTTACCGATATCTTTATAAAAAAGAATTTGCTCTAAAGAAGCAGTCTTGATCCTATATTTTCAGTTTATAAATTTTACTATAGGGTGATGAAACGACCAGTTCAAAAAGATTATTATCATATTTTTCAAGCATGAACATTTGCACATACATAGAATTGAACGTTTCACTGTCCATGATAACAAACTGTCCATAACTTTTCATATAAACTACCACATATTCACCATCAGCATGATAGACCTGGGACTGCAGTTGTAACTTGCCATCTTTTGTATTTTGTGTTACTATAAAATGCTTCACATCTTTTTCTTGCTGACCTAACTTGATCACCCCTCTCTTTATATCAAACACAATGCCATTACTGAAAGTAAGTAACCCCTCTTTGTTACTTACCGCCTGTGTAGGATAAAAAGCGATCTTTCGTTCTTCTTTTCCTGTTGTCAAGTCCAAATTACCAAAAACAGCTACAGTAGGGAAAATCCTCATCATCCTGTATGGGAGATAGAGATAGATATCTCTTGTTTTTTTGGGAACTGCATAGGTACCACTGTCCAATTCAGATAAAAGAAGATTTGGATCAAGCTGATCTTCTTGTCTGTTTTTAAATAGTGTGTCTGCAATATTTTTATAACCTGAATCAACATAAGTTTCTACAGCCAAACGGCTTAAGTTTGCTGCTAACTCAGGAGAAGCTGTCTGCATAATCTTCGATATGATGAAGTTGTCATTCTGATGTTTCCCTCCATCTATAATTGTATTTGTATTGGCATAAAACCAGATAGGATACCCGTAATCCCACCATGCCAAAGTATAGTCTTTATCGTTAACAATTTTATTTAATGCATCAAGATCTTCAACTTCTGCTTTATTTAAAACCGTAGGCACTTTATATTCGATGATGTGTGCAATATTCGGGTACAACATACTCGTAGTCAATATAGTCATTGCAGTTATGTAGATACTCTTTTTATCTGAAATTGTTGTCACAATGACATGAAACAGATAAATAGCAGACATTGCCGCTATGGGTACGGCATACACAGTAAATCTAAGTCCGCCCCATAAAGCAAAAGCACCTATGCCTATAAGTGGTAGTGCTAAGATAAATGCCCTGTGTCTTACGACCAACACTATGTATCCCACAAAAGAAAGAATGACCCCAATTTGTGAACCTGAAATTCTATTTGCAAAAGTAGAAAATGGAATTTGGCCTGCTTCTCTAATGGTTTGCACTACCGAGTAAAAGTGCAAACCTTCACTCGACGTTCCCGTAGCAAGATAAGTCATTACTTTACGAAGTATTAATCCGAAGACATCTCCATAATACATAAACAAAATAAATAATATACTTGAGACAATCATCAATATTTTCTGTTCTATAGATAATTTTTTTAATATAAAGTATAGGGTAATAAGTACAACTACTTTTGTAATGTAACTAAATGGATCCATTAAAGGAAAGGGAATGAGGGCTACAAACACTATAATTAAAGATAGATACGTAGTATTATCATTACGATGATAAAAGATCATATACAATGCATATATAATACCCATAGCATAAACTATAGATTGTCCAGCATCATACAAGAATGGATAAAGTGCTATTGCAATAGCTGCATATAATGCACTCCGTAAATTAAAATCCATTGTGCTTTTCATTAAAAAATAAAGAATGAACATTGGAGCCATAGCTGAGAACATATCGGTATCATAATAACCAATCATCGTACGATTATAGTAACTCCATGCGATTGAACCTAGCAGCGCAGCAAATAATCCCCAAAGTGCTTGATTATACAGCCTTGCAATAAGTATAATAGGTATTACCACTAAACTAGATATTAATGCAGGCATATAAAGAATGATGGTTTCTAAGCTAAATGGTGTGATCTTTGCAAAAAGGACGGTAAAGAATATAATACCATTAGCCCATATATCACGTATAAGTGGATTGGTTTTATGCATACCATAAAGGATATTCTGAACACTTGCCGCCCAAGTATATCCATCATTGGTGTTGATCATAAATTGATTGTTCCAAAAAAAGTTTGGATTGTCTTGAAATTGATAGACCCAAATCATACGTATTGCAAAACTAAATGCATATGCGACAATTATCATCCACAGAATCTCTTTAGTTCCATATCCATTTTTACTATTCATTCTATTATCAACCTTCACAATTTTATCTTTGCATTATACATGATATCTATTTAATGTCGGTGAGAAAAAAGTTAGTACTATCTCTTTTTAAAGAAACCCAATATTTTAATTGGATACTTAAGCAATATCTTAAATATATTGGTTTTTATATTATTTTCCCTACATACTCTTAGTTGCTCTAAACTATTGATCCATATGCTGCTTAACGATGTACTAACACCACCCACCCTCATTTTAATAATAGGCTCTTTTAAATAGCTAAATGAAATCTTCCTAGTATATAAAAACCTGGCCATAACATCAAAATCTGCTGCTATTTTATAATCTGTTTTATATAGCCCATATTTTTCATAGGCCCATCTTTTAACAAAAAATGTTGGATGTGCTGGATATAATGCATATTGGAATCTATTTGGAAAACCACTACTGCTATCATAATAACGTACAATATTTCCCAGATTATCAGGCTTAACATATACTAAATCAGCAAATACACTATCTACTTTTTTCTCTTGAAATATTTTAACAATCTTCTCTATGACAAATTCATCTATATAAAAATCATCACTATTCAGTATTCCTACAACATCTCCAGTAGCTAACTTTATACCTTTATTCATAGCATCATAAAGTCCTTTATCTGGTTCACTTATAAACTTAGTGATCCTATCTCCATAACTTTGCACAACCTCAACTGTACCATCACTACTTGCACCATCTACTATAATATATTCTATATCTTTATAAGTTTGATTTAAAACTGAGTCTATTGCGTATTTTATGGTCTCTTTGTTATTCCAAACTACTGTTATGATTGATATTTTCATTAAAAGAACTTTCTAAATGCTCTTTTTATATACGCATCAAAAGTAAAAAGATGTTTTATTAAAAACACAAAATCTTTTTTATATTCTTTATTATTAAAATAAAACTTACTAATATCTTGATTTGTTTTAAAAACTTTATTATGTAGCCATAATAGAGCATTGAATTTTCTAATTAATTGCACATTATCTATAAAATTATCAACAAAATATGCTTTTGCTATGTCATAATTTAGAACCATTTTTGTTTTTTGGGTACTTGTCGATATAGATTTATCATGCGCTCTAAACAAAGCAAGTGGTTCATTGACATAGGCAAATTTTTTATAATCTTTAGCCGTTAAAAGATAAATTAATAAATCATTCCCTATCGCATGTATGCTTGCATCGCTATCAAAACGATTTGGAATTTTTAATAATAAATTTTTCTTTAAATCTTTTAATCTAAATAACCCACAAGCTGGTGAACTTGGATAATCTTTATCAAGTAAAACACCTTCTATAAAACTTGTTGTACAATATATACCACTTTTCTTGGTAATAGTATAAAATATTTTTTCTTTTGAGATATCTCCAAAAAGAATTGCCGGAGTAAGGACAAAACCTACATCACGATTCTTCGCTAAGATATCAACTGTTTGTTCCAAAAATGTTTTTTTTATCAAGTCATCCGACCAAAGTATTTTGCCATATTCTCCAGATGCTTCTTCAATACATCTCATCCAATTTCTGATAGGACCGATATTTTCTTCATTTCTAAATATTTTAATATTATTATACTCTTGTGCATATTTTTGCATTATTTCCCAAGTTTTATCACTGCTCGCATTGTCTACAATTATTATTTCAAAATCCTTATAAGTCTGAGATAATGCACTTTCAATAGTTTCTTCTATATATCTCTCTGAATTATAAGTCGGAATCAATATTGATACTTTTAATTTTGTCATGAATTCCTTCTTTTTATTGATTTTTTAAATATTTATAGAATTTCTTAGCTATTTTATAGCCAGTATTTTTTTTTAAAAAATATCCTATCTTTGTTATCAAGCTCAAATTGTGATAATGCTGAAAACATTCAATAATTTCTTTTTTGATAGTAGTATCGTTAAAGGTTATTGTTTTGTTATCGAGTTCTGTAATCCATTTGTTATTTACCCCACTATTGTGTGTACCTTTTTCATCACTAAATCCATCATTAATGATTTTTGATTTTTTAGGATAAACAGTATAAGAATCAAATTTAAACTGATTATAACACCATCGTATCGCCCAAGAATCAATCTTACCAAGCATTTGTAACTCAAGCATTTTATACAGATCATTACCACCTAAATTAAATTTTTCAATCAAATCTTTGTTTTTCTGAAAAGTATTCCAATCTTTTATATGCCAATCGATAGTATTCCATCTATCTTTCCATGTAGCCCAACCCCAAGATGATCCTCTAACCGTAAGATATATATCATCATTATAATTTGCAAGACATGGTAACTTTGGCCCATACCCAGATATAGACCAGATTTTTTTGTCTTTTTCATAAAAATTTAAAGCACCATTCATATATTCTAAAAAATCTGTAGATACTATTAAATCATCTTCCAGAACAATGACTTTTCCATATTTATCAATAACTTGCGTTACCCCATCAATAATTGAGTCTGCAAGACCTTTATTTACTTCAGATTCAATAATCTTAATACTTTTAAAACCTTCTATGGTTTGTAAATATTTTCGTACTTCAATTACATCTTCTAAGTCATTTTCATTTTTACTTCCATCAGAAAAAATATATAATTCACTATCTTGAGCTAATTCATTACTTAACAAACTTTCAATAGTTTGATTAATAAGTCTTCTGTAGGTAAATATAACTATTGGTGCTAAACAGTTTTTCATCATATTCTCACATATTTTATACTATCTGATTTATAGGTCATATATTGTATCTTTCTTAGTGAGATTTATATTTATTCAATATTTTAAATTGTATAAAAAAAGATTTTAAAATGAAAAATGCTTCAAATAGGTGTAACGTTCTTAAAAGTAATTGTATTCTATCTTTAAATCTTTCAAAAGATGTTCTGATTGTTGTTTCATCCATCTTACTTCTTTCTAGATCCAAAGAGCTATAGTCTGAGAAATATTCATTTATTTTAATAATCGATGGATAAGCACCATACAAGTTGAGTTTTTTATCATCCCAATGATCAATAGGTCTATCTATAATTTTAAAATCATTTAACCTCTTTAATACACCATCTTTATTTATAATATAACCATATCCACCAAAAGGCTGCTCAGCAAATCGTACACATTTTAGCTTGTCATTTATTTGTATTTTATTCCAAAAGGAAGCTAATGTATCTATATCTCGTGACCTTTTTGTATGGTGCCCAAGCATAATACACTCCCAATCATTAGGTAATTTCGTTACTATATCTATCAAGTCTTGATGATTTATTTTAAAATCTACATCATCTTCTAAGATTAAAGCTTCCTGGATGTTTTGATCTATAATTTGCCTATATATCTCTAAGTGACTTAACGCAGTGCCTATTTCACCTTTTGTTAATTCTCTACCAAAATATTTTAAAGCTAAGTCTTTAGAGTAAACTTGTGATATTGTGTCTTCGCTTAGCTCATCACCGTATATAGCTTCTGTAAATATTGGTGTTAGCTTGTTTTTTTCACAATACTTTTGCATATTCTCTTTTTTTTGTTTATCTTTTTTTAGATTTATAATAAAAATTGGAATTTCTTTATAATCCATTTATTTTCGTCCTTTATAATTGATGTATTTTAACGAAACGGACAGGATTCCATTAATCTGTCTAAGTCTATATCAATTTTATAATGTTTCTTAAATTTTAAAATATCTTCTACTCGCGAAGTAGAAATTATCTTAATGGGTTTTTCATTCAAACGTTTGACCGATTCAAAATAATCATAAAATTTAAAATCATCGCCTATTATATTATTAGATAATTTTATCCAAATAGATGGTATTCCATAAGCATCCGATACTATTAATCCATGTAAGGAACTTGAAGCAATATTTTCGCAACTTAACAAATCATCTATAAATTTTAGCGGGTTATGTTCTTGAATATCTAATAGTTTTATATCGTTTTCATCTTCTATACTCTTTAACCAACTATGCCCTTTATCAATATAGTGGGGAATTATACCAAGCTTATATTTTTTTTCAATTTTTGGAGAATAAATTTTAGGTAACAATAATGCAGGGTCACCATAGACCTTAGGGCAATCTATACCAAAGTCTAATAATTTTTGTCGTGTTTTTGGACCTCTAACAGCATAGATTTTTTTAGGTTTTTTTACTTGTGAAATATTATCTGAAATAAAACCTGAACCCCATACAATACTATTTCCAGACGCTTCTTGTAGAATTGAACCAATGCATAAATAATTGTCTGATAACCAATACTTTGGATATATCCAAATAGGTTTTTTCTTTGATAAGTTCTTAACAATATATAGGTTTATCGAATCTCCAAAATTGACCTTTCTATTAAACCAATAAATATGTATATATCTATTGGTATTTTTAAATATATATATATAAATATGATATAGACCTAATTTTATTTTATTTATCATAGTCTTCCTTTTATAATTTAACTAATATGCTCATCTTTTATTTTTAGGTTCAATTGGATGTAGCCAAGTATTTATATTAAATATATTGATAATGGATTTTGTTTGTAACATAAAGTTTAACCTTGTCTTTTTATAAAAGAAATTTACAAAGTAGCTTGATATTGAATATGAAATGAGTGTTGAGTATGCAGCACCTACTAAACCAAAATACTCAATAAAATATATATTCAAAACGATATTTATAAATGCACCATAAATAAGTCTCATACTCGCTAATTTTTGTAAATTCTCATTTAAGTAGTATGCCCAAGAACCATTACTTAAAAAAACAAATACAATAGACCAAATATAAATATTTAATATTTCTATACTCGATGTATATTCTTTTCCATATAATAAAGTAATAATATCTTTTGAAAAAACAAAAATTATTATTGATATAAATACTGATATTTTAATTAATAAATTATATATAGCCTGTACCCTCTCTAAATATAGTTTATTATTATTTTTTTTTGCATTAATAATTGATGGAGCAAATGATTGAGTCAATACAATAGTTATAATTAACCATACTTCGCTTAGTTTAACTGCTACTACATAATATCCAACTGCTTCGCTGCCTAACATCTCTTTAATCATCACTTGATCTATTTTCATATAAAGAGTAGCTGCTATAGAACCAAAAATTAGAGGCCAACTATTTTTTAGTAAGATTTGAGCCATACCCTTTTCAAACTTCCATGACTTTAAAGAAAGGTGATTATATAAATAAAAATACAAAAGTCCTAAAGCCAATACAATACTATCAAACAACACTACCCAAACAAAAGCTATTAAAGCTGCTTCGTTAAGAAGAAGAGTGATTTTAATCATAGTTGATATAAACAAAGATATGATGTTTGAATAAACTACATATTTACTTAATACTTTACTTTGAAAATACATATCTATCACATTCAAACTTTGAAATATAGTCGCAGATGCAATGATATATATCAACATATTTGTATAATGATCATTCGAGGTAAAATTAACTGCCACAGCCAAAAAAAGTAAAACTAGCAATGCCCCCACAAGTTTAAGCCTAAAAGCTGTTCCTAAAAGCACATCTCGCTTACTCTCATCTCTGACAAGCTCTCGTATAACAATTCCGTCTAACCCTAAGGTAGCGATGGCCGTAAAAAGTCCTACAAAGCTTTGTGCATAAGAAAATAAACCAAATTGTTCAGGACCTAAATACCTTGCTATCCAAATGCCAACAAAAAGTCCTACGATCATTCTTAAGACCTTTTCTGCAAAAAGCCAAGAGGTATTTTTAAAGTACTTCATAAAGCCTTTTTGGTTTTTGAGGGATTTTAATTTTTGAATCAACATTTTAATATATTTAATTATCTCTTTTACCATTATATAATTTTAAAATCACATCCAGTGATAAAGAATATTTTTCTACACATAATTCAAAATTTCTTAATGCTTTATCATGATCATATGAAATTCTATCTGATAAAGCCTCTTCATCATTAATATAATAAAACCCTTTTAGAAACTTCTCACCAAGAGGCGTTTCTTTAAAAATAACAGGAACAGTAAGGACCATACAGCACTCAATAAACCTATACGTCCACATTGTTTCAGGATTACCTACAAAATCTTTTTGATGCGGACATAATCCAAACTTTGAAGTCGATAGTTCTGAATAATAATGGTTATTGAATTTATTCTTTGTAAATCTGGATCTACCATAATCTGATTCAACTAATTTAGAATTCCGATTAAAAAATTTTGACAACATTTTTTTTCTTCCACCAGTATCAGACATATTCCCATTAAAGTAATAGGTTAATATCTTTTCTGATGTATGTAATTTTTTTGCTTTTTGAAAAAAAGATTTTGGATATATCACTGGTAACTTAATACCATTTATATAGTTGAATCCATTAACATGATCGATTTTAATATCAAAATTTTTATAATTTAGCCCTTCTTCTTTTAAAGCTAACCGAAGCATCGCTTCTTGTTTTAATAAATTTAGTCCCAATAAACTATAAATCTTATTTTTTATATAGTTTATATATTTTTTTAATAAAATCATCATTGTATACCTATTTTTTTACTTGAAATATATACTTTAATTATTTGAATCATATAACTAATAGCCTCATCCTTCACTCCTGGGTACAAATCGATCCTAAAACTAAATTCATGATCTTATCTGTATTTTTTAATTCACCAATTACTTTATACTTATTATTTTCAATCAAGCTATCAAAGAGAATCTGTTTCATTGTCAGAAGTATTATCAGATATTGAAATTGCAATCTTTTCATTCAAATTATACTTGTTAATCTGCTTGACAAGAAGATCCAAATTTTTTTCTAAGTCTTTGGCTCTGTTGAATGTAGGAATCAATATATCAATCATTTTTTGCTCTTTTTTCAAAATTAACCCACTCAATCATTTTTCGAATACCTTCTTCTTTAGAAACCTTTGGTTCCCAGCCTATTAACTCTTTTGCTTTTGTTATATCTGCGACGAATACCCTTTGGTCTGATTCTCTTGGAGGAAGTTGAATATAAGTCATCTTAATGTTTAATTCTGATTCTAAGAAACTAAAAAGTTCAAGCAGGGAAGATGAATTTTCCATTCCTCCTCCGACATTGAATGCTTGACCTTTAATAGTCTCTATTTTTTCTGCCGCTTTGAGATAAAGAGCTACAACATCATCAGCATAAAGAAGATCCCTGACTTGTTTACCATTTCCAGAGATCGTAAAAGGTTCTTTTAGAATACCTTCTTTTATCTGAATTGCCTGTGTTGTAAACCAACCTAGCCAACCTTGATCAAATGTTGCGAATTGTCTTCCACCAAACATAGAAGAGTGTCTAAAAACAACTGTTTTAAGTCCATAGATACGAGCGAAATCAAGCATGTATTGGTCTGCACTCCCTTTTGAGGTACCGTAAGGAGAGTGGAAGTCTAGATTTACATTCTCATCGAATCCATTTGGCTTATCAATACACTTATATCTTGTCTCTGTCTCTTCATAATCAAACTGTTCTAAGTCACCATAGACCTTATTCGTCGATGAATAGATGATAGTTGATTCAGGGCTATATAATCTTACGGCATTAAGCAGGTTAAAGCTACCACCTACATTGACTTCAAAGTCCATTCTTGGATCGGAAATCGAAGTGGTCATAGCAACTTGTCCTGCAAGATGATAGATCACATCAGGTTTATGTGTTTTGATAGTTCTTTCTACATCGTTCGTATTTCTTATATCCCCATGAATAAATACAAATTCTCCTTGAGATTCAAGCCACTCTTTATTTTGATAACTACCAAATCTATAAAGGCTATCAAATATGACAAGCTCATCACCTCTTTTTAAAATCTCACTTGCAATGTTTGATCCTAAAAAACCACATCCCCCTGTAATCAAGTACTTCATACATTAGCCTTTACAAATTCTCTGATCTTTTTGATCATATAATTAATAGCATCATCTCCCATACCAGGATATAGACCTATCCAGAAACTATTATTCATGATAATATCTGTATTTGTTAATTCTCCGACGACTCTATACTCTTCATCTTCATTCAGGCTGTCGAAGAGGGGGTGGCTCAACATATTCCCTGCAAAAAGGTTTCTTGTTTGGATGTTATTGTTCTCAAGAAACTCAACGATCTCATTTCTTGTGAACTTCACACCATCTTTCAGTGTCATCATAAACCCAAACCAACTCGGATCTGAGTTAGGCTGTTTTTCTACCAAGATCAACTCTTGTACATCTTTGAGTCCATCATAAAGTTTTTTATAGTTTTCCTTACGTTTTTCTACAAAGCTAGGGAACTTTTCAAGTTGGGCAACACCCACTGCTGCCTGCATGTCAGATACTTTGAGGTTAAAACCAAAGTGAGAGTAGACATACTTATGATCATACCCTTTTGGTAGTGACCCAAAGCTCATAGAAAAGCGTTTTCCACAAGTATTATCTACACCACTTTCACACCAGCAATCTCTTCCCCAGTCACGCATAGAGAGCATGATCTTTTTAAGTAGAGGATTATCTGTATAAGTAGCTCCACCTTCACCCATAGTCATATGATGTGGAGGGTAAAAACTAGATGTTCCTATGTCTCCCCATGTCCCCGTAGGCTTTCCTTCATAAGTAGAGCCAAGTGCATCGCAGTTGTCTTCTATTAACCAAAGATTATGTTTGTCGCAGAACTCTTTAATAGCTTTGATGTTAAAAGGATTACCTAAAGTATGTGCTATCATAATAGCTTTAGTCTTAGGGCTTAATGCCTTTTCTAATTGTGTAACATCCATATTAAAGTGAGTAAGTTCCATATCTACAAATACAGGAATAGCTCCATACTGAACGATAGGTGCAACCGTTGTTGGGAACCCTGCAGCTACAGTGATCACTTCATCACCACGTTTAACTTGTCTCTCATTTAGAAGAGGAGAAGTGAGTGCATAAAAAGCAAGTAAATTAGCAGAACTTCCACTGTTCACCAAAAATGCCCAGCGAACCCCAAGGTATTCAGAAAGTTTCTTTTCAAACTTTTTAGAGTAATCTCCGTACGTCAACCAAAAGTCCAATGAACTATCCACAAGATATTGCATCTCTGTTTCATCAAAGACACGACCGGCATAATTAACTCTGCTCTCACCTTCTACAAACGCTTTGGTTTGTTGTGGTTTATGTACCAGTTCATAATACTCTTTTGTCTTTTGTAGAATCTCTTGTTTTAATTGTTCTTGCTTAGTCACTTAACTCTCCATTTAATATTTTTTTTATTCCTTCTTCAAGCTTTACACTTGGTTCCCATCCCAAAGATAGTAGTTTTGAAATGTCTGCTTCCATACACATATTCTCTTTAGGACGATATTCAACTGCACCAAAGTTCAGTTTTGTGGTCAATACTTGTTTTTGACTTATCTCATTGTAGACAAGATTCAAAAACTCTTTTACTTCTATAGCATCTCCGCTGCCCAACTCAAACTCTTCATAAGAGGAGAATTTTTCTATGTTAATAATAATTGTCATATATGCTTCAACAACATCATCAATATAAATAAAATCTCTTTTTTGGACACCATTTGTTAGATCGATCTTTTCTACATTTTGTTGTAACTGATTGATGACCCAATAGATAAACTTGTTGTCATCATCCAACGGACCATACATATGCTCTATTTTGATGTTTATCATATTGATCTTATCAGATAAAAATTGCATCCATTGAACCAATTGGTTTTTTGATAATGCATATGCATTGATCTCTTTTTCAAGCAAGGTATCTGTATTGATAAAGGTTTTTACATTGTTTTCTACGGCATTCTCAAGAAGTCTTACAGAAAACATTAGGTTGGTCTCTAAAATACTTGATATTCGACTATTTGATCTACCATAGTCTGTAACTGTGTTCACTACAATATCAATATTGTGCTTTTTGAATATCTCTTTTATTTCTGTTGTGTCGACATCATAATATGTAATTGTACTAAGCAGTTCTTTGATTCTGTAGGTATCTGAAGTTGATCTTGTTAATGCAATGACATCAAAGCCTTCTTGCATAAATCTCTTTAAAAGATAACTCCCTAAAAATCCAGTTGCACCGCTCAGTAAAATTGTCATTACTTACTTTCAGCCCACTCTATCTTTTTAACTTTTGCATCAGATATATAACAGTCCAGATCTTCTTGCGTTAAAATCTTTCCATTTTCATAATAAGATTTATACCATGAAGTCATTTTATCAAATGTTTTTTGACTATCCCATACATCTGTCCATTTTAGTCTGATATGTGCTTTTGAACAGTCTAACTTTAGTAAGTTTGCTTCATGAGGATGATCTTCACTTTGGTTCAGTTCATACTCTATCTTATCCCAGTACTGCTGAATATACTTTACAACTTCTTCTACAGTAATGGAACCTTCATCAGATGGTCCGAAGTTCCAGCCTTCTGCAAACTCTTTTTTTCCCTCAAGTAGTTTTTGACCGATATGAAGGTAGCCACTTAACGGCTCTAAAACATGCTGCCAAGGTCTTGTTGCATAGGGATTTCTTATTTTTACTTTTTCACCTTTGCTCACTGCTACCATGATATCAGTGATGAGTCTATCTTGAGCCCAATCACCACCACCTATAACATTACCGGCTCTGCAACTTGCCAACAATGTATTGTGCTTATTACCATAGTCATTTAGGTTGAAGTATGAGTTTCTATAACTCGAAGCCAATAGTTCAGCACATCCTTTGGAGGAACTGTATGGGTCATACCCGCCCATAGGATCATTCTCTCTATATCCCCATATCCACTCTTTATTTTCATAGGCTTTATCACTTGTGATATTGACTATGGCTTTTACAGAGTCTGTTTTACGGCAAGCCTCTAATACTTTTAATGTCCCCATAACGTTTGTTTCATAGGTTTCAACTGGTTCATCGTACGAGAGTCTTACAAGAGGTTGTGCAGCCAGATGAAAAACAATATCTGGTTTATATGCAGCAAATGTCTCATCTAATTTTTGTTGATCTCTAATATCACCAATAATAGAAGTAATATCTAGCTCAAGTAGACTGAGATGATTTGGAGTAGTAGGAGCTTCAAGTGAGTACCCTACCACTTTTGCACCCATCTCTTTCAGCCAATACACAAGCCAGGACCCCTTAAAACCGGTATGACCTGTTACAAGGACTGTTTTGTCTTTATAGATACCTCCAAAAAGAGAGTGCATTACCATACTTTCCAAGGGGCTTTGTTTGTATCCCAAAGTTTATTGAGATTATTTTTATCGTTCAATGAATCCATCGGTTTCCAGAAACCTTCATGTTTATAGGTAAAGATCTCACCATCATTTGCCAGGTTTTGCAATGGAGCTTGTTCGAAGACCGTACCGTCACCTTCTGTGATGTAATCAAATACTTTTGGTTCACATACAAAATAACCGGCATTGATCCAACCGCCGTCACCTTTTGGTTTTTCTAAAAAGTGTGTTACTTGATTATCATCTTCAATATTCAATGCTCCAAATCTTCCTTCAGGTTGTGCAGATGTCATAGTCATGGCTTTTCCATGGGATTTATGGAATTTTACTAACTCTTCAATGTTGATATCACTTACACCGTCCCCGTATGTCAGCATAAATGGTTCATCACCGATAAAGTCTTGGGCACGTTTAACACGGCCTCCAGTCATACTATTTAAACCAGTATCTAAAAGCGTAACTTTCCAAGGTTCACTTGAATTGTTAAGGACTTCCATTTTTCCATTTTGCATATCGATTGTTACATCACTTTGGTGTAGAAAATAGTTTGCAAAGTATTCTTTGATATAGTAGCCTTTGTAGCCAAGGAGAACAACAAAGTCATTGAAGCCGTATTGAGAATATGTTTTCATAATGTGCCACAATATAGGTTTACCGCCTATTTCTACCATAGGTTTTGGTCTAACATCCGTTTCCTCACTTAAACGTGTTCCAAACCCTCCTGCTAATAATAATACCTTCATTTGCTTCCTTGTTCACTAAATAATAAGCCTTTTTAATCAGAAGATTATATCTAAACAGATTTAATTATATGTCAAACTGAAATGTATTCCTATTCCCTTCTGAAACTTTTTATATGTTCAAAGTGATTTCATTCAAATAATATTTACATGATTATGCTATAATTTTCCAACTTATTAGGGAAACGAAAACTATATGAAAAAACTTATTCTACTTGGATTTATTACTTTACTGACACTCTCACAGGCCAAAATGGTGGATGCCATTGCAATCATCGTTGAGGGGGAGCCTATTACCACAGCAGAGATACGTGCGGTACAACGACAGATGCAGGTTTCTAAAGAGCAAGCCACTGATCTTCTTATCCAGGATCGTTTACAAAAATCAGCGATGAAAGATGTACAGATCGCTGAAGCAGATGTCGATGCAAAAATATCAGCGATTGCAGCACAAAACAATCTTACTGTTCCTAAAATGCAAAAGATCCTCAAAGAACAGGGTACCACATGGAATCAATACCGTGCAAGTGTCAAAGAAGCGATGAAAAAAGAGAAGTTCTTCCAGGAAAATGTGGTCAGTTCTATCCCAGCTCCAAGTGAAGATGAACTCAAGCTTTTTTACAGAAACCACCAAGATGAATTTACCATCCCTGCCTCTGTCAGTCTGGTCGAATACTCTGCCCCCTCTGAAGAGCACATGAAGAAATTTCTTCAGACAAAAAATCCAAAAGGTGTAAAAAGCCGTTCTGTGACCAAATCGACAAAAGACCTCAACCCTGCTTTGCTTGGTAGTATTTTACAAACACAAAATGGTTCATTTACACGCCCTTTTAATGCAGGAGACCGCTATATCAGCTACAAGGTGCTTTCCAAGAAAGGCAAGGTAAATATGTCTTTTGAAGCAGCCCAAGGTGCCGTTGCCGCCAAATGGAGACAACAACAGCAAAGCAAAGCGCTCAAAGACTATTTTGAAAAGATTAAAACAAACGCTGATATACAAGTAATCAGATAACATTTTATTTATAAACGAAGGAAGAACATGGGACTAAAATCCGATAAATGGATACGTGAGAAATCACTGAACGAAGAGATGATCACCCCTTTTTGTGAAGGGCTGGTAGGAGAAGGAGTGGTCAGTTACGGGCTAAGCTCATACGGTTATGACATTCGTGTTACAGATGAATTTAAGATCTTTACGAACATCAATGCAGAAGTGGTGGACCCAAAAGATTTTAACGAGAACAATGTAGTGGACTTTAAAGGAGACGTATGTATCGTACCCCCTAACTCTTTTGCCCTTGCAAGAACCGTAGAGTACTTTAAAATGCCGAGTGATACTTTGGCGATCTGTCTAGGGAAAAGCACCTATGCGCGTTGTGGTATCATCGTCAATGTAACACCATTCGAGCCTGGATTTGAAGGGCATATCACGATAGAGATCTCCAACACGACACCTCTACCTGCGAAGATCTATGCCAATGAAGGTATCGCACAGGTACTCTTCTTGCAAGGAGATGAGCAGTGTGAAACGACGTATAGTGACAGAGCCGGGAAATACCAAAGCCAAACAGGTATCACCCTCCCAAGAATCCTTAAAAATAAATAATTAAAGCCCTAGGTAATAAGTATACCATTACCTAGGAACTACGATTTACCTTTTCCAACCACTTACATAACATATAGAGTGAAAAAAGATGTTGCTTGAACATTCCCTGTTTCCCTTTCTCCAAATACATTTCAAGTTCACTTTCATTAAAAAGGTTCATTTTTTCTTGTATACGATGTATGACTTCTAACTCTCCACTCTCCTGCAGCCATTCCATGTAAGGATAGTTAAACCCTTTTTTCTTACGATCAACGATCTCGTTAGGAAGATATTTTCTAGCAACATTTTTCACTAGGGCCTTGGAAGGTTTCATCATACGAAGATCAGGCGTACAGGAGAATGCTGTAGCCACCACTTCTTTGTCTAAAAATGGACTTCTTGCCTCGATGCTGTGTGCCATACTCATACGGTCAAGCTTGCGCAAAAAGACATTTCCCAGCATCACCTTGAGATCTACAAAACTATACCACTCCATAGGTGAGACACGGCCGCTCTGTTCGAACTCTTCTTTGTAAGACTCAAGTGCTGCTAAAGAACGATTATCTTTCACATTCATACGCAAAAGCCTGTTTTGCTGGAGATCCGTAAATATCTCTGCTGTGGACCTGAACAATGTACTCCCTTCAAAGATACGTTTATACCACTCCCACTCTTTATGCATGGAAAAATGCGATTTAAAATAGTTTTGTAACCACCCTTTGAACCCTAGTTCCTTGGCCTGTTCCAGGGCATAAAACTCTTTATAGGTCCTGTACCCCATAAAGAGTTCGTCACTTCCATCACCGGTCAGCACCACCTTGAACCCCTCTTTATGGACTGCTTTCATCAGGTGGTAAAGGGGTAGCATGGCAGGATCGGCCAAAGGTTCATCTAAAGATCCGATCACCTCCTCTATGGTTTGCAAAAAATCTGTTTTACTGAAGAGCACTTCATGATGGTTGGATTTTATATGCTCCGAAACTGTCTTGGCATAGGGACGCTCATCATACTTCTCATACCCTTCATACCCTATACTGAAGGTGTGCACCTTTTGTATTAAAGATGCCATGGCACAGATAAGCGAAGAGTCCACACCTCCGGAAAGAAGACAGGCGAATTTTACCTCTTTGGGCAGACGCATTGCCACAGACTCCAAAAGTACATTTTCCAATTGCTCTTCCGCTTTCTTCTGTTCCGAAATGGTTTGGCCCTCACTGAACGGCGTGTAATACCTTTTCCGTTTTACCCTCCTCTCATCTACAGAAAACGTTACCATTTCCCCTGCATCTACCTGATGAATATACCTATGAAATGTATGAGGAGGGAGTGGAGTTTGAAAAGAGAGATATTGTGTCACTATCTGCCTGTCAAATGTAAACGGAACAAGGGAGTGGATCGCTTTCATTTCACTGGCAAAGATAAATCGTTGCTCATCCAACGTATAATAGATCGGTTTCTTTCCAAAAGGGTCACGAAATAACTTGACCTGTGCCTCTTCAATGATCGCAATGGCGAACATCCCCCGAAGATGCTTTACAAAATCATCTCCCCAGACCCTATAAGCAGCATAGAGGACATCTATCTCACTTGCTTTGTGAAGCTGAAGTTCCACCGCCAAGACTTCATAATTGTAAATTTCACCATTGAAAAGTATCTGTAGCCCATCATGATTATATATGGGTGTGAGTGTTTTCGTTACATCTGTAATAGCAAGCCGATGGACACCAAGAAAACAATGCGCATTCACAGAGGTATACTTTGCATCTATCCCCCGATGGGCCAATGTATCAAAAGCCTCTATGGCTTTTTCCTCCTCATAGGTTCCGATGATCCCAAATATTGCACACACCTATCGAAGTCCTTCTTGATCGCTTGTTTTCTCAATTATACTTGCTTAAAATAATACTCTTCTCTTGCTTTTACTCTCTTTTGTGTTACAATGCCAAAAATTGTTCACTATAAAGTAAGGAAATATGAAAAACCTAATTATCGTAGAATCACCAGCCAAAGCACGTACCATTACCAGTTTCTTGAATAAAGACTATAAAGTCATCGCCTCTAAAGGGCATATTCGTGACCTTCCAAAAAGTACTTTTGGTATAACTGTGGATGATGAAAACGGTGATCTTGTTCCTAAATACTCCATTCCAAGAGATGCGAACCCCACTGTCAAAGAGTTAAAGAAGCTTGCTAAAGAAGCAGAGACAGTATTTATCGCAACGGATGAGGATCGAGAAGGAGAGGCTATCGGGTATCATATTGCTAAAGCGATCGGAAAAGAGCCTACCGAACTTCCCCGTATCGTCTTTCATGAGATCACCAAAAATGCTATTCAGCATGCGCTTGAAACACCGCGTAAAGTCGATATGGACTCGGTGGATGCGCAGCAAACAAGAAGACTGCTTGACCGTATCGTAGGCTACAAACTTTCACCTCTGCTTGCCAGTAAGATCCAAAAAGGACTAAGTGCCGGTAGAGTACAAAGTTCGACACTGAAACTGGTAGTGGACAGAGAGCGTGAAATTAAAGCGTTCGTCCCTGAAGAGTATTGGACCATCGATGCACTGTTTGAAAAAGACATTGAAGCTTCTATCTATGATTATAACGGTTTGAAAATAGAGAAACTGACAGTGAAAACGGAAGCAGATGCCACAGAGATCGTCACATCAGCGAAGAGTGAATCCTTTGTCGTTGCTTCACTTGAGAAGACGAAAAGAAAGACAAAAACACCACCTCCGTTCATGACATCGACCTTGCAGCAGACAGCCTCTACCCAACTGGGATTTTCACCTAAAAAAACGATGATGGTCGCACAGAAACTCTACGAAGGGGTGAAAACAGACAAAGGTACGATGGGGGTCATTACCTATATGAGAACCGACTCGCTCAATCTTGCCAAAGAAGCGGTAACTGCTGCGAGAGAACATATCAAAAACACTTACGGAGACAAATATCTCCCAGCCAAAGCCAAAAACTACGCCACTAAGTCCAAAGGTGCACAAGAAGCCCATGAAGCGATCCGTCCGACCATGATCGAGTTTGACGGCAAGACTGCGGCTGACTACCTTTCTGTAGATGAACTGAAACTCTATAGACTGATCTACAACCGCTTCTTAGCCTGTCAAATGACAGAAGCAGAGATGGAATCGCAGACACTTCTCTTCAAAGGAGATAAATGTACCTTCAAAGCAAGCGGGAGAAAACTCCTTTTTGACGGCTTCTATAAAGTCACAGGATACACCGACAAAGACAAACTCTTGCCGGAACTGGAGACAGGTCAAGCGGTAAGTCTAGACAATATCAAGCAGGAACAGCATTTTACAGAACCCCCTGCCCGATACAATGAAGCGAGTCTCATCAAGAAGCTCGAGTCACTGGGTATCGGTCGTCCAAGTACCTATGCACCGACGGTGACCACACTTCAAACACGTAAGTACATTGAAGTAGAAAAAAAACGTATTCATCCTACAGAGGTGGCCTTTACGGTTACAGAGATGCTTGAAAAGCACTTCCCTGAGATAGTAGACAGCGGATTTACTTCAAATATGGAAGAGACACTCGATGAGATCGCAGAAGGAAACACGGACTGGCAAACGGTTCTCAAAGCGTTCTATACCCCATTTCTGCATAAAGTAGAAGAGGGAAAGAAAAAGATCAAAAGTCTCAAGGTAGCTGTACCTACAGGAGAAAAGTGTCCTAAATGTGACTCTGAACTTCTCTTGCGTAAAGGGCGGTATGGCGAATTTATCGCATGTAGTAACTTCCCTAAATGTAAATACACCAAAAATCCGGATGGTACAGAAGTAGAAGGGCCGGAAGAGACGGATGAGAAGTGTGAAAAATGCGGTTCGATGATGGTCATCAAAAACTCTAAAAGAGGAAAATTCCTTGCCTGTTCCGCTTACCCGAAATGTAAAAATGCCAAGTCTCTTGAACCGGCAAGGGAACTCACAGTTCCCTGCCCGGAATGTGGAGGAAAACTCCAGGAGAGAGAAGGGAAAAGAGGTAAATTCTTTGGCTGTGTGAATTATCCGAAATGTAAATTCATCGCCAATTTTGAGCCTGTAGACAAAAAATGTTCGGAGTGTGGATATACTATGGGGATCAAACATCTCAAAAGCGGTGATGTCTATGAGTGCTTTAAATGTAAACATAAAGAGGAGGCAAAGTAATGTCTAGCCCTAAACAACAAATATTTTTATGTGCGATCAACAACATCCTTAGCGGTACCTGTAAAGAAGACTGTAAATTCTGTACCCAAAGTGTCAGATATCATGCAGATATCGAACGTTACAGTTACAAAGATATAGGACAAATTGTCTCTGAAGCAAAAGCGGCAAAAGCCAATGGTGCTTTGGGCTACTGTCTGGTTACTGCCGGTAAAGGACTGGATGATAAAAAAGTAGATTTTGTTGCACGTGCCGCACAGGCGGTCAAGGCCGAAGTCAGAGACCTCAACCTTATCGCATGCAATGGTACAGCCAGCAAAGAGCAGCTTCGCTACCTGAAGCAGCATGGTATCGATAGCTACAACCATAACCTTGAAACCTCTGAACGTTATTATGCGGATATCTGTACCACCCATGCCTGGAGTGAACGTTATGAGACCTGCGAAAATGTAAAATCTGTAGGTTTGGCACTCTGTTCTGGAGGAATCTTCGGTATGGGAGAAACCAAGGAAGACAGAGATGCCCTTCTCAATGCAATCGCATCTCTCAGCCCGGAATCAACACCGCTCAACTTCTATCATCCCAACCCTGCACTTCCTATCAAAGCAAGAAACATAGAACTGGATGAAGCTGTTGCGATCATCAAAAAAGCACGTGCACTTCTAGGAGAAGATAAACTTCTTATGGTAGCAGGCGGACGAGAGCTACTTTTCAACGGAAAAGAAAATCTCATGTTCGAATCTGGTGCGAATGCTATGGTTATAGGGAATTACTTAACCACTAAAGGTATTGAAGCAAGCAGTGATCAAGAGATGCTCGATAGACTTGGCTACAAGGTAGCAACAAGCTGTGATACACACTAACATCGTCCATATACTCACACTATCACTGCTCATATGGGGAAGCCCTTTTGTTGCCAAGTTTTTACGTTTACCTATGCCTCCTGTGGAGATCATATTAGGGTCTATTGTTGCCTATTTTGGATTGGTGGGTCATAACCCATACTTTACCCTCATTGCAGAGGTCGGCTTTCTCTATCTCATGTTCTTGGCCGGGATGGAAGTCGATCTGAAACAGATCACAAAAAGCCCTAAAAGTGTGATACAGAGGTCCATGCTATTCCTCTTCTTCATGGTCGTTTTTTCTATGATATTTGGTTTTATCTTTGATCTCAATACGATTGTCATTATCTCTATGCCACTGATATCCATAGGTTTGTTAGCTTCTTTATCCAAAGTATACGGGAAAGAGGAATCATGGATACGTTTAGCTTTTATCGCTGGTGTTCTGGGAGAGATCTTAAGTATTGCCGCACTGACCATCTTCGATGCATACATTACTACGGGGTCACCTATAGAACTTATTCTTAAAGTCAGTTACCTTCTTTTGTTCATCTTTGTTGTCTATATACTCTATAGAATGTTCAACCTGCTCTTTTGGTGGTACCCGGAACTCAAAAGTATTTTGGTTCCAAAGTTGGACACTTCCGCACAAGACATACGTCTCTCCATGTCTCTGTTCTTTATCATGATCGCTGTCATGCTGTCGCTCGAACTGGAAGTTGCCTTGGGTGCATTTATCGCGGGAATAGCAATCTCTGCCTTCTTCCATCATGAGAAACAACTTGAAGAAAAAATGTCCAGTCTAGGCTTCGGTTTCCTGGTACCTCTCTTCTTTATCCATGTCGGTGCATCCTTTGATCTGAAGGCACTTCTTCTAGAGGGCGTTGTTCCCGGCGCTCTGCTAATTACGGTCTTGATGATTGTTGCTAGATTATTTGCTGCGATTGTATTGAGAGGAATTCATGGTAGTTCGAAGGATGCTATACTTATAGCACTTTCTCTCTCTATGCCATTGACCCTTCTTGTTGCTGTTGCAACCATTGGGTATGACACAAAGTTATTAGACCAGTTGACCTATTATCAGCTGATCTTAGCCAGTATCTTTGAAATATTGATCTCTATGACGATCATTAAAGCTATACAGGTGAGGAATCGTTCTAATAAAAAAGAGAGCAATAAGGATTAAAAGAGCAGAAAAGCTTACTCAGCATCTGCCTTTCTCATCTCTTGTACTGCTTCCCAATACTGCTTATCTGCAGCCTCTTTTGCTGCTCTCTTTTCTGCATCCACATCAATATCTACACCCTTCGATGCACTTGCAACCTTTTTTGCCGCTGCTTCTTTTTCAGCTAATGCTTTTTCTGCTGCTCTAGCTTCCGCAGCTATCTTTTCTAATTCCGCTTTTTCTTGTGCTTCTTTGGCAAGCTTCTCAGCTCTTTTTCTCTCATAAGCTTCTACTTCTCGTTGTTCTTGTTCCGCTTGTTCTTTTGCTTTCTTTAACTCTTCTTCTTTAGCAGCGATCTTAGCCAATAGTGCTTCTTCTTTTTGAGCCTCTGCCTCTTCAGCTTTTTTCGCTTCTAGTGCTTCTCTCTTCTCTGCTTCCTCTTTTTTCTTGGCTTCATCTATGGCTTTTTGGCGGATTGCCTCTGCTTTATCATCTTCAGGCTCGCTTGCTTCTTCTGAAACTTCCTCTTCCCCTGCTGCGTCTTTTTCTACAGTTGCATCTTCTTCTACAGCTTCAGGAGTATCAATGGCATCTTCTTCCTCATCCGCGAACTCATCATCTGATCCTGCTGCATCTCTCAGATCTGAAAGAAATGAATGTGTTGCTATATCTATATCTCTAAAACCTGATGCATTTGCACTCATAAATAATACCGCCATTACTGCCCATAGATACTTTTTCATACTTTACTCCTTAGGTTCTAACTGTTTTAATTCAAAATACTCTTTTTGAAGTCTTTGATTTTCCACTTTTAATATTTTCTCTTCAAGAGACAAGCCTTGTTTTTTCTCTTTTAACTGATTCAAAACAGTTAGTGAGTTCTCCCCGTAGACCAAGACACCAACATAGATGCCAAAGAGAAGAATACCCAGTACTGTCACTAAAAAAGTTTTTAGTGACAGTCCGGCTATGCTATCTTCCTCTCTTGGACCTGCCATATATTATACCTTCATTTACTTTGTAAAAATTGACGCACCCAAATACTCAAACTGACCAAGTTCCGCTTCGATCTCAAGCAGTCTGTTATATTTAGCGATTCTATCGCTTCTTGCTGTTGATCCCGTCTTTATTTCACCGGTATTCAAAGCGACAGCAAAGTCAGCGATAAATGTATCTTCACTCTCTCCTGAACGGTGAGACATCACACACGTATACCCGCTTCTTTGAGCAAGACGTACTGTCTGCATCGTCTCAGAAACTGTTCCTATCTGATTTGGTTTGATCAAGATAGAGTTTGCGATATCTTTTTCGATCCCCTCTGCCAAGATAGAAACATTGGTCACAAAGAGGTCATCACCTACAAGCTGTACTTTATCCCCTAATACTTCTGTAAGATGCTTCCAGCCATCCCAGTCATCTTCACTTAATCCATCTTCGATCGATACAATAGGGTACTTCGCACACATATCAGCATAATATGCAGTAAGTTCCTCAGATGTCAATTCTCTATTTTCTGACTTAAGTACATATTTCCCTGCGTCATTGATGAGCTCAGATGCTGCAACATCAAGGGCAATAGCGATCTGCTCACCTGGTTTATATCCGGCTTTTTCGATCGCTTGCATAATGACCTGAATAGGTTCCTCGTTCGACTTAAGGTTTGGAGCAAAACCACCTTCATCGCCAACTGCTGTACTCTCACCCATCCCGTCAATGATCTTTTTAAGGTTGTGATACACTTCTGCACAAGCTCTCAATCCTTCTGAAAATCTATCAAACCCTACTGGCATGACCATATATTCTTGAAAGTCTACAGAGTTGTTCGCATGTTCTCCACCGTTAATGATATTAAGCATTGGTACCGGCATCACCACAGCATTCGCCCCGCCAAGGTAACGGTAAAGCGGCATACCCATACTTTTTGCAGCCGCACGTGCTACCGCCATAGAGACACCAAGTACCGCATTGGCACCCATGTTTCCATAATTGTTCGTACCATCAACCTCTTTCATCACAAGGTCTACTTCTGCCTGGTTAAAAGGACTAAGACCGACAAGCGCATCACTGATAGGACCATTTACATTTTCACAGGCTTGAAGGACACCTTTCCCCATGTATCTGTCACCACCGTCACGAAGTTCAAGTGCTTCACGTTTACCTGTACTTGCACCACTTGGGACAATAGCGCTCTCCACTGTTCCGTCACTCAAACTTACCGTTGCTTTTACTGTAGGGTTTCCTCTACTGTCCATCACCTCTGTTGCTACGATCTCATCGATAAAAATCATCTCTATCCTTTACATATTTGCTATTTTACATTTATCTATTATTTTATCGAATTTTACCCAATACTTAAGTAAATATTTATCTCAAAGAATCATTAGGAAGCTAGAGTGTAGCATAATGTGAAGTTTTGCTCTTCTTCATCTAAAAAAACCTCATTTTAAAAGATATGAGGGAACCCTTAGAAGAGTAAAAGTAGTAAGGTGTAGTTATTTTAATTTATTGGGTTATTATAGAAGAGTATCAAATCATGCCAGAACCTCCAGGGTATTTGAGGTTCTAGGTTAGATGTTCAGATTTAATCTTCGATCATTTCGCTCTCATCTACTGCCAAGGCTTCACCAAAGCCGAGTGCTTCTTTGATTTTGCCTTCTAGTTCTGCCATCAGTTCAGGATTTTCTTTGATGGTGATCTTTGCATTCTCCTTCCCTTGTCCCAGTTTCTCACTACCATAAGAGAACCATGCACCTGATTTGTCAATGATATCCATCTTCACACCATAATCAATAAGTTCTCCTACAAAAGAGATCCCCTCACCGAACATAATGTCAAACTCAGCCTGTCTAAATGGAGGTGCTACTTTATTTTTCACTACTTTTGCTTTGACACGGTTACCTATGGAAGATTCACCTTGTTTGAGTGTCGCGATACGACGCACATCAATTCTCACAGAACAGTAGAATTTCAAGGCATTCCCCCCTGTCGTTGTTTCCGGTGATCCGTATCCCATGGTACCGATCTTCATACGAATTTGGTTAATGAAGATCACTGTTGTGTTCGTTTTATGCAAGATCGCAGTGAGTTTACGTAGTGCTTGTGACATCAATCTTGCCTGAAGTCCCACATGCTGATCTCCCATATCCCCCTCTATCTCACTTTTTGGCGTAAGTGCGGCAACGGAGTCAACGATGATCAGATCAACTGCTGCTGATCTTGCCAAGGTTTCAAGTACATCCAGTGCCTGCTCACCAAAATCCGGTTGAGAAACCAAAAGGTTATCCGTATCCACACCCAGATTTCTGGCATACACCACATCCAGTGCATGTTCTGCATCGATGAATGCACACACCATATCTTTTTTCTGTGCTGAAGCAATGGTCTGTAGGGCAAGTGTGGTTTTACCAGATGACTCAGGACCATAGATCTCTATGATACGCCCTTGAGGTATACCGCCGATCCCTAATGCCATGTCTAAACCGAGTGAGCCTGTTGAGATAGATTCGATAGGTTCGAACTCTTTATCTCCAAGTCTCATCAGCGTACCTTTACCAAACGTCTTATCGATCTGCTTGATCGCCATATCCAGTGCTTTTTGTTTATTTGCATCCATTGCCATTGTCATATCCTTAACCTTAATGTTGAATTCTAGCACCATTCTATTACGTTTCCCATGCAAGTTTCAAAAATATGTCAAATTGACATGTTTTTTATAAAATTTTTCAAAAAGTTGCCACAAATACAAACAATGATAAAATACATCTATCCTAACAAAGAGAGTACCCTATCCATGAATCCTATACAATTAGCCCATTCTCCAGATGCAGATGATATTTTTATGTATTTTGCCATTAAATTCGGATGGGTTGATACCAAAGGCTATACGTTTGAGAACATTGGTCTTGACATTGAAACGCTCAATGTAGAAGCACTAAAAGGAACCTATGATGTCTCTGCCATAAGTTTTGGGATGTATCCGCTCATTAAAGATGAGTATGCGTTGCTTCGTACCGCAGTAAGTTTCGGTGAGGGGTATGGTCCCAAGCTCATACGCCGCAAAGATAAAAAGCTCAAACGCAATTTTAAAGTGGCGCTTTCTGGAAAATACACGACCAATGCCATGCTGTTCAGGATCTATTATCCTGATGCAAGACCTGTCTATATGGATTTCCTTGAGATAGAAGAGGCTGTCGTTTCAGGAAAGGTCGATGCAGGTGTACTGATCCATGAGTCCATCTTGGATTTTGATACAAGTCTGGAAGTTGAAAAAGAGGTATGGGATATTTGGGTAGAGTTAGCAGGAGAAGGTCTCCCCCTACCCCTTGGCGGTATGGCGATACGAAGAAGCCTCCCATTAAACCGTGCGATCGATATAGAAAATATTCTCATAGAGGGTGTCAAAGTGGCTAATGAGCGAAAAGAGGAACTCTGTGCCAAACTGGAAGCAGAACACCTTGTACGCATCTCAGATAAAATGCTTAAAAAATATCTTGATATGTATGCCTCTGATACATCGGTCGAACTCTCTACGCTTCAAATAAAAGCACTTGACAGACTCTATGAATTGGGCTTTCAGCATGGGTTATGGGAAACACCTATCAAAACGGAACAGTATTTGATCCCCAAAGAGTATGAAACCCTCCGGAACAGCTAAATGTTTTTTAAGACCATAGACTTTTCCAAATACTCCAGTATCAAAGTGGGGCAGCCCACACAAGTCCTAATGATAGAAGAGGGTGATACCATACCTGAGGACAGGTACCTCATCGGAGGTGCGAACAACCTGCTTGTCTCGCCTACACCTCCTCCGCTTATGATGCTCTCTAAAGATTTTGCTACTATCACCCAAGAAGATAATATGCTGGTGATTGGTGCAGCGATGCCCACAGGACGCATCGTCTCTTATGCGAAGAAACATGATATTGGCGGTTTTGAGTTTTGCTCCAAACTTCCAGGAACATTAGGTGGCATGCTTGCTATGAATGCAGGTGTCAAAGCATATGAGATATTTAATATTTTACACTCCGTAAAGATCAATGGAAAATGGGTTTTAGCAGATGAGATAGAACACGGCTATCGTTTCGCTAAACTGGGAGGTATCGCAACCCATGCAAAGTTTGAGATACAGCATGGTTTTGACCAAAAACTCCTAGATGAACTGCTCAACCTACGATCCAATCAACCGCTTGAACCCAGTGCAGGTTCTGCATTTAAAAACCCTGAAGGTGATTATGCCGGACGTCTAATAGAAGCTGTGGGATTAAAAGGCGTACGCAAAGGTCAAATGCAATGGAGTACGGTGCATGCCAATTTCTTGGTCAATTTAGGAGGGGGAACGTATGAGGAAGCCAAGTCGCTTATAGACCTGGCAAAAAGTAAAGTGTTAAATCGATTTAATATAGTATTAATCGAAGAGATAAAGCTTCTCTAAAAAACCTATTTTACATCTTTTGATCTAGAAAATACATACCCCTTACCTAAACAACGTACACATCTAATATAATTAGACTCACTAGGTTTTCTTGCATACTGCATTGCATCTGCTGTGAATACCACATAATATCTGTTCTCTGTGCTAGGTGTAGTCGACCAAAAGTCTGAACCACGATAGTATGCAAAGGGATTACCTGGTGCATCATGTACATGTGATAATTCATCTGCTGTAGGCAATCTCCAGTCATTATATCCTGCATAGTTCAATGTACGACAGTAATTCATCGCATGTCTATGCTTCCCAGCTTTACCTACTGAATGTCCACGTTTGTACGCGCCATCTTCTCCATCTGTATAGGCTGCATCCTGCCACATAAGACCTGCATCCGATTCAATGTAAACTTTATTGGTCTTGCAAGGTGTTTGTGATACTTCAGCTACAGGTGCAAGCGTTTCGGTTGTATCTCCCCCTGCCATCAGTAAAGTTGTGAATATAGATAAACATGCCGATATCAGTACTTTTTTCATATTTTTCTCCTTTGGTGACCCAATATTATTCAATATGATAATATAAGATACATCAAACCAAGCTAAATTTTACATATAATCTGAAATAATCTAATATTATATAACAAATCATGCGTGTATTTCTATTTCTACACCTTTTTCAACAGCCGCCCAAAGTTTATCCATAGCAAAGTTTGGAACTGCCATACATCCCTCTGTCCAATCACGCGAAAGGGTATATTCATCCCCCCGTCCATCTGCATTCCATTTAGGTTGCCCATGGATCGTGATATATCCACCCGGATTTAGACCTCTTTTCCTTGCTCTTGCCTTATCCGCCTCACTGGGGTACGAGATCATAAGCGACCTATAGAGTCTTGCATCACATTTCTTTCTCACAATGCTATAGGTACCCTCCGGCGTTCTATAATCTCCCGCCTTTACTTTGTTTCCCGCATCGGCGCCACCATTTGCACCTAGAGAGATACGGAACGTTTCAACCACTTTACCATCTTTATAGGCATACAACACTCTTTTTTTCTTATAGACAACGATCTTATCTATTTTATTCTTGTGGTCTATCTCTGCCCCACTTGCTAATTCCTTTAGACACTCTTTTGTTGCATAAGGTGTATTATCCACCTTTCCATAGTAAGGTGTTTCTCCACACCCAACGATGAAGAGCACAACAAGCAGGCCTAGCATACTCAATTTTATCTTCATAGCTTTCCTTTCATAAGAACAATCAACCCCAATCCTCATTTTGGCGTTTGGATTTATGTTTATCTTTTTTATAAGAGGTACCGTTCTTTAACTTCTGCAACCGATTTAAATTACTCATCTCTGCCTCACGCATATCGGAAAGATTTTTATCCGAAAACTCCTCAACCAGGCATGTACTTTGATAGATACGCGTGATATACTCTTTAAGTTGTTGATGATACTCAGATTCTAACTGCACCTCTTCTTTTTCATCAAACTTACTTTTTAGCTGCCCAAATTTTTTAACAAAATTCTCAGCAGTCACATGCTCATCTCTGAACATACGAAAAAGGTTTTTACTGATCTTTTCGAGTTCTACTATATATTTCTGACGATTAAATTTGTCGATCTGTTTTTGCGTATATCTCACAAGTCACCTTTATCGTATAATAATAGGGACACCTTCACGCACAGCATACCACAACTCTTTCATGGCAGAGTTTGTCACAGCCACACACCCTTGCGTCCAATTTTTAGATAACGTATAGCTATCTCCCTTACCATCCGCATTCCAGGTAGGCTGTCCATGAAGTGTCACCGCTCCACCTGGATTAACGCCCCTTCTAGCAGCACTTACTTTGTCTTCAGGACGTGGGTATGAGATACAAAGAGAACGAAAGTATTGAGGAGAACATAGCTTTCTGGAGATCCAAAATTCACCTTCAGGTGTTCTATTGTCGCCTTGCTGCTGCTTGTGCCCTATCGGATTTTTCCCTAAAGAGACAGGAAGTGTATTTTGTACTTTACCCTCTTTATACAAATACATTTTACGCTCTTTCTTAACCACAACGATCTTATCGATACTTTCACCCTGAGAATAATCTTCAGCCTCTAGTAATTCTTCTTTGCACTCTTCTAAAGTATAGTGGTTATTCACTACCCTAGGTTCAAGAGGTTGCTTACATCCTGTCAACCATAAGAGCATTATAAATCCATAAAAGTATCGCATATGTTTTACTGTCCTTGAAGCGTATAATGAGGAAATTTTAGCACAAGTTAGATAACTAACGGTAAATAAAAAAGAGTCAACGGCAAGAGAAAAAGAGTAGGTAGAGATAAACACTCTTCAAAAGAAGAGGTTTATCGAAAAGGAGTAAGCAAATTAACAAGCTGCCTTAGCTGCTGCTAATGCTTCTTCGTAGTTAGGCTCTTCTGTAATTTCCGGAACCACTTGCTTATACGCAACTTTACCATCTTTACCGATAACAAAGATCACTCTCGCCATGATACCCGCTAAAGGACCATCTGCCAAAAGAACACCATAATTGTTAGCAAAATCTTTGTTTCTAAAGTCTGAACATACTTTAATGTTATCGATCCCTGCAGCACCACACCATCTAGCTGCAGCAAATGGAAGGTCCATAGAGACTGTAATCACTTCTACACCGTCAAGACCAGCAGCTTCAGTGTTGAATCTTCTAGTCTCTGCATCACATACACCTGTGTCAAGTGATGGTACAGCAATGACCAATTGCACTTTACCTTCACCACCGATTGTTTCATCTTGAAGCATTGGATCACAGTTTACTACTGTAGTTACAGGTGCTGTGTCACCTACATTGATTTCTGTACCTGCTAGATTACATACGATGTCGTTTTTAAATGTTACTGTTGCCATTTAATTTCCTTAAAATAATTTTTGTACATGCATTATCTCTTAAAAGATATAAATACAATCTTAAGTAGGACAAAAATACTCTTATTTATAAGAAAAAGGCAAAAAATCGATTTAAAAAGCTAAGCTGTACCACAATTACATCCCAGGCAGCCTAGGGATTCTTCCTAGTTTGGAATAACGGCAGTACCATCCCCACATCTTTTTCATCCAGTGACCCACGATAGGCATAGGGATCATTTTCCCACCTTTATCGCTGCGATAAACAAATGCGGCACCATTCCCAGTATCCATCACACATAAAATATTTAGATGTTCCATATAACTTCTTTTTGAATCGATGTTTTGTATGCGATTCATGATGTTATAGGCTACATTTTGAGCCATGACCTCAGTAACATGCCCTTGTTTGGCTCTCCACTCAGGTCCCATAAGAGAAGCTGAATCACCAATGGCATAGATGCCATCAAAGCCCTCTATCTCATTGTATTCATTGGTGACCACATAACCCGCATCGCTGAGTGGCAGTCCAGATACTTTGAGTATGTGATGCCCGGTTCCAGCGGAGATAAACATTGTTAGGTCTGATTCCAGTTTCATTCCATCAGCAAAACAAATACCATCCTCTTCAAAATGCGTAATTTTAGTGCCCACTTTTTTCTGGATATTCGTCATCTTGAACATCTTGTCCATCATCACTAACGCTTTTTCACCCATCTTTTGTCCGGGTTTTTCCATAGGGGCAAAAAAAGTAAGTTCAAAATTCTCACGTACCCCTTTTTTCTTCAGATAGGTATCCACATTAAAAAGTACTTCAAATGCAGGTCCCCCACGTACAGCAGAGGTATCTTTGGGATTACCGCCAAAGCCCATGGCAATTCTTCCCTGTTTTTTCTGAATTAATGTCTCCAAACGTTCATAAAGTGCCGTAGCCTCTTCTGGCTTACCGCAGATTGAAAGTGTATGCTCCAACCCCTTCAACTGCATCTTGTCCTGTCCAAGTGCAACAACGATATAAGGGTAACCCTCCAAGATACGCCCACTCTCTAAAGTGACTTTTTTGGCTTCCGCCTCAAATTGAAGTACTGGGTCTATGATAAGCTGGAATCCATGTTTCATCGCAAGCTTGTCGAGAGGGACAGAGACATCTTCCCGCGTTGCTTCACCCGTGGGTATCCAGATGGAAGTAGGATAGATATAAAAATAATCTCTGTTACTCACCAGTGTAACATCCAAGTCTTGCTTTGTCAGATAGATCGCTGCTTCAACGCCTGCAAAGCCGCCACCCAATACCAATACTTTATCCATCTGCCCTCCTGTTACTTGAATATACTAATGGCTTTTTGTGTTTCCAAACGGTCTGATACACTTGAATTTGCAATCAAAATACCATAGATCGCGCCTACCAAGAGGCCTGATAGAATCACGATCCATACCGTTAATCTTTTTTCCGTACTTCCTTTGCCTTTATAATCTTCAATGTTTTCAAGTGTTGGTTCTGTACTATGCATCGTTTCTCCTATTTTTTCACTAAGTCTGCACGAGGGTAGAAAAACACTTGTTCTCTTTCCACCATGATCTTCTCTTTGTCATCTGTAGCATAGGCTCTTATCACTATAGGGATAGGGACATCTTTTCTTGTATTATTCGCCAGTTGCTCTTTTGTTTCCAGGACCACTACTTTTTTCTTTTTCTGACCTGCACCAAGCTCAAATGGCTCCGAAGGTCTCCTTATGGTGATCTTGTCATTCCCTACGATCTCAAAGAAGTAAGTATGATCTTTACTGTCTGTATTGGCAAACATGAAAATATAGTCATTCTGAACTACACCGTTGTCCAACACTTTATAGAGTCTCTGACTCTTGTTGATATTTAAAAGCATATGCTCTTTCTTACTTCCCATCACGAACAGTGTTACCAGTACGATCATAAGCACGGCAAAGTATGCAATGACCTTGCCTCTCAAGTAGTTCGTTTTGCCTTCATGACGAAGGGTCTCTTTTTCACTTGACCACTGTACCAGACTTGGTTTACCTAATGCGCCCATCACTGAAGTACAGGCATCTACACACTCCAGACAGTTGATACACTCAAGCTGCAACCCTTTACGGATATCAATATGTGTCGGACAGACCGTCACACAACTTTCACATGTGGTACACTCAGCATTAGGCTCCACGCTTAGAAGATCTTTTTGTTTCGTAAATTTCTTTTCTCTCTCATATCCATGCCCTTCATAGATCTCGCCACCTCTTATAGGATCATAGACGGCCATAATGGTGTCATCATCATACAGTACTGACTGCACACGGCTGTAAGGACAGACATAGACACAAAAGTTCTCTTTGATGAATACCACATCAAGTATGATAAAGAGTGCCGTACTCACCAACACACCTACCAATACCATATGCTCAGCAGGATCGCTCAAATACCTGAAGAAATCTTCAGGAGGCACAAAGTACCATAAAAAGTTGGCAGAAGCTACAAATGCCAACACAGACCAGAGCAAGATAGCGATGACACTTTTCACTTTGTTTTCCATTTTGCTCATATCCGGTTCTTTTTGCTTGTTTTTGATCTTTTTTCTCAACCCTAAAAGTTTTGTCTCTATACCGTCTCTATAGATCACCCTAAATATAGTCTGAGGACAGGCCCAACCACACCATGCTCTACCCCCTACTGCTGTGATAGCAAAGATACCCAGGAAAAGGAGCATCAGCAGAAACGGCATCAAGTAAAGCTCTTGCATATCAAAAGCGATCCCTGCCAAATGCAACTTCTTCTGATCAAAACTCAATAAAAAAAGATGGTTACCATTGATCGTGATCCATGGCATAACCATGGCAATGACCGTTGCGGCTGCATAAAACCAATATCTTTTGATACGATAAGGTACCCAACCTTTTAAATACTCTTTTGACTGATTTTTCTTTGGTTTTTCTGTTGTGATTGTAGATTCCATTTATGATACCTTTCGTTCTTTTGCTTCTTTATCTTTTTCAAACGGACATATCAGCACTATATTATCCATATCTCTCTCACCTTCTGATGGGTTCAGCTCCATCCATGCCCCTTCTACTAACTCTCTGATCCCCCGTGACTCGATATAATCTTTCAGTGAACTACGGCTTACGTCCAACTCTCTGGCTATCGCACTAACATTCATTCCCCCTCTCAAAAAAGAGATGATCTCTCTCTGATAGATATCAAACTTAGAGCTTGATTTGCTCCCTTTTGGACGTCCTATCTGATTTGTCTTCTCTTTTTCTTCCTGTCTTAATGCATTTAATAAGGGGAATATCTCTACCATGCTGGTCTCTTTGTTCATGAGCATATTTGAGTCTACAATCCAAAGATTCACATTATGACTAAGCATACAATTTATCACCTTTATTAATTCTTCAACTTTGTCGCTTAATAGAAACAAAGAAGAGACGATCACGGTATACCCATCTTGCATGGTTTGCAAAAATGCTTCAAAATCCTTTCTCTCATCCAAAAGAAGATTTTTCGTTGCGTATTCCACCACTTCTTGATCAATATTCAGTTCATTTCTCAGAGCAAATGCAAGAATATCGCTCTGCTGTGTGGTCAAATGTGGAAAACCTGGCACCTGCCTCATATATGCATAAACCATATTATTCCTTTTGATAATTTTTATTATATTATCTTATGTGACGATAAAAGTCAAGTAATTTCAGACTATTTTCATCATTTTTACTACAATCATCGTCATTTTTTCTTCCTTGCACCTATTTTATGTTAAAATACGCCTAGAGAAACAAGCATGAGGATAAAAAGTGAACCTTACACACCTAGATGAACAAAACAAACCCAAAATGGTCGATGTCTCAGACAAAGACAACACTACCCGTATCGCCACGGCAAGCGGTATCATAGAAGTAGGACAGGCTGCTTTTGATGCCGTACTGGAAAATACAGCCAAAAAAGGGCCCGTTCTGCAAACCGCGGTCATTGCTGCCATCCAAGGGACGAAGCAGACCTCAACGCTTATCCCTATGTGCCATCCGCTCATGCTCACATCAGTAAAAACAGATATTGAAGAGCTTCCGGACCTCCCTGGATTCAAACTCACGGTCACTGCAAAACTCAATGGACAGACAGGCGTAGAGATGGAAGCGCTTACCGGAGTCAGTGTAGGACTGCTCACGATCTACGATATGCTCAAAGCCATAGACAAAGGGATGGTTATTAGAAATGTACAACTGGAACATAAATCCGGTGGCAAGAGCGGCGATTTTAATCGTGCATAAGTCTAAAAAGGAGAATCCATGATCTTAGATGATAAAACACCTCAAAGACCACAAATCGAGTATCCGACACGATGGGGCTTTAAACTTATAGGCAGAGATAAGGAAGCCCTTTTACGGTGTATCAAGGAAGCAATGGGAGATAAAGAACATCTTTGTTCTCTAGGGAATTCCTCAAGAACAGGGAAATTCCATACTTACAATGCCAGCTGTGTTGTAGATACAGAAGAAGAGAGAAACCGTATCTTTAAATACTGTCAGGATCATGACGACGTGGACATGGTGATTTAAATCACCTCAACGTTGTAGTTTGTGCAACATTTTATCAGCACCCAAACTCACCAGCATAGAGACGATCACATAGGCTAAAAAGAAATATAGCCCTACTTGTATCTCAGCATGACTAACATCAGAACCACTGCTTGTAAGATACACCAACAATGTAGCCACCACAAAGACATCCAGCATTGACCATTTCCCAACCCATTTGAAAAACTGTACGATACTATGGGCGAACCTACTTTCTATGACTATCGCAACAAACATTAAAGAGAGCGTCTTGAAGAGCGGTATGAATACCGAAAAGAGAAGGATGACCAAAGCTACCGTTATTTCACCACCCTCCCACAACTTCACAACTGATCCCAAGAGACTTTTGGACTCAAAAGAGAGTATCACATCACCTATATACTCAAACTCTCTATGGATCGTCACTGTCAGTAAGGGGGCAAAAAGACCAAATATTAACACAACCAATGCCGTCAAACCACCAAAAAATGTGAAGAGCCTCAACTCTATCAAAAAAGCACTGATCAAAATCACAAGAAGCATCCCCATCACATAGAAGGTATAACGCTTTGCTTCTAATTGATGCTCTTTTTGTGCATGGATAATTGCTTCTCGTAAAAGCCGTTTATCATTCTCATAGTATCCCAAACTGAATTGCTCCGCCCAACTTTTTGCCTGATATTCAGCCTGTGCTGAAATCTCTTTATCCATGACAAGTGTTTGAGTACTCTGCTCATACTTTTTTGCCTGCGAGTAAGCCTGCAGTCCAAAATACCCCATGATGATCACCAATGAGGATAATAACAGTATCATTATCTTTTTTTTCATAGAGAGATTATACTATAATCATTCCTATGAATATAGATACATTAAAACAGATAGCACGAGAAGCAGGTAGGATTGTTAAAGAGGGATATGCCTCTCATCACAAAGGTGTCTCCCATAAAGGAGTGGTAGATCTTGTCACCGAATTTGATCTCAAAACTGAAGCCTTTATTCTCGATCAACTCAAAAAAGCATTTCCTGAACATACCCTTGTAGGTGAAGAGAGTCACCATGGAATTTACCACTATGATAAGGCCATCTACATTGACCCCATCGATGGTACGACAAATTTCGTTCACGGTATTCCGCACCTTGCGATCTCACTTGGGGTCTGGGAACAGGGAAGGCCTACACTGGCTGTCGTCTATAACCCTATTTTGGAAGAACTGTTCTGGGCTGTACATGGAGAGGGTGCCTATTGTAATGGACAAAGACTTGAAGTAAGCCTACAAAGTGAGCTTCAAAACGCACTGATCGCCACAGGCTTCCCCTATACCAAGGTCAATGCCGGTATTGAGTACCAGTGGGTGATCAAATGTATGACCAACCTGCTGCCGCATATCCAGGATATCCGAAGGCTGGGTGCAGCAGCGATCGACCTGTGCTATCTTGCACAGGGAAAGGTAGAAGCTTTCTATGAGATCGATCTTAAACCGTGGGATGTGGCTGCAGGGATTTTGATTGTACAAGAAGCAGGTGGTAAGATCAGCAACGTAGATAATCAACCATTTGATTTTGATGATAAAAGTATTGTCGCAAGCAATGGCAAAGTACATCAACAGCTGATACACTATTTAGAAAAGATCTAAATAGTGAAAGAACCCCGTTTTATTTACTTTCTGATTTTTGAGGAAAGAAATAGATCATCACCAAGATCCACACAACAGCAAGATCTATAGCCACATCTGCAAAATTAAATACGGCAAAATTAAAGCCACAATGCCAGGCAACATAATCCACGACACCCCCATGTACAAAACGATCATACACATTACCTAGTGCACCACCTACGAGTAACCCTACAGGAAAGGCATAACGTTTGATATACCCTTCCTTAAATACAAAGAACAAGATCGCCACTACAAGGAGTGACTGTATCCATTTAAGGTAAGGTCCAAGAAAGGATAGCATGGAGAAAGCCACACCTTTATTATAGTGCAGTTCAAGATCTATACATGCTCCCGGACGATAATACCCCTCAATAAAGAGAGCTTTGATATTCTGGTCTACAATGAAGGTACCCAAAAGTACCAAAAAAAAGACAGCAAAAGCTCTCATTAAGCTAAAGCCTTTTGAAAGAACACTACACACTCTTCCATGATCGCTTCAACTTTTTTCTCATCTTTCCCCTCAAGCAAAAGACGTATTTTATTTTCTGTCCCGGAGTAACGGAAAAGATGACGTATCCCTAACCTTTCAATTTTTTCTTTGAGGACATCTAACCCTTCGATCGTATCAAAATCTCTTTTTTCCTGGACCAAAAGGTTCACTAAAAGTTGAGGGTACGACTCATACGGATTAAATGCTTCACTCGCTTTTTTCTCAGTCTCTACCAGGTATGCCAAAGCCTGCAGTGCGCTGGAGATACCATCTCCCGTCTTTGCATAATCTGAGAAAATAATGTGCCCACTCTGTTCTCCACCAAAGTTCATACCATGCGCTTGCATCATCTCTACAACATTTTTATCCCCGACTGCAGAACGATAGAGCTTAAGCCCCTGTGAAGCAAGATACTCATCAAGTCCCTGATTGCTCATCACCGTAGCAACCATCCCATCACCTTTGAGGGTCCCTTGATTTTTAAGATGTACAGCAAGCACACCCATCAACTTATCTCCATCGACGACGTCACCTTTCTCGTCGACTATCACAAGTCGATCCGCATCACCATCCAAGGCGATACCCACATCTGCACGATACTCAAGTACTGCTTTTGCCAAATACTCCGGATGCATTGCCCCGCATCCTTCATTGATGTTAAATCCGTTAGGCTTATCCCCTAACACCACAACTTCTGCACCAAGCTCTTGCAGTATCGTAGGTCCTACAATGTACCCCGCTCCGTTCGCACAGTCGATTACGACACGTTTACCCGATAATGTTGCCGTTCCGGGAAAAGAGTTTTTGATATGTACAATATAACGGCCTATCACATCATCTATTCTTTTTGACTTTCCTATCTCTTTACCAATTACCTGTGCTTCTTCTATCCGTGTATCATCTTCATAGATCGCTTCTATTTCCTTCTCTTTTTCACGGTTCAGTTTGTTTCCGTCCCGATCAAAGAACTTAATACCGTTATCATAATAAGGATTATGGCTTGCAGAGATCATGATCCCTGCATCACAACGCATATTTGCCGTTAAAAATGCGATGGCCGGTGTAGGCATAGGTCCTATCTGTATCACATCAAACCCTACAGCAGTGAGCCCTGAGACCATAGCATTTTCGATCATATACCCACTACGTCTGGTATCTTTTCCTACTAATATTTTATTGGTTCTGGCAAATTGTTTAAAATAGATACCCGTGGCCATAGCCAAACGCATTGCATTCACTGCACTGACTTTTTTCCCTGCTTTTCCACGTACTCCGTCGGTTCCAAAAAGTTCCAAAATTACTTCCTTATAAGGGTTTACATTAGCCCTTCATTCTATTGCCATCATTTTAACGCAAATATGATTAACCTTTCTCTATAACAAACACCCTCTTCATCTTCATACAATTCACCAACTATAAGATTACATTAATAAATCTTTAATCTTTTTTTAGCTATTATTCGCGAACTATTTTCACTCTATGAATTGAGTAATAACAACATACCTAATAAAGGAAACAACATGGCACACCATAAATCAGCAAAAAAACGTATTTTGCAAACTGCTGTAAAAACTGAAAGAAACAGATATTACAGAACAAGAATTAAAAACATCACAAAAGCTGTACATGAAGCAGTAGCAGCAGCTGATAAAGCAGCGGCAACGGCAGCATTCGCAACAGCGAACAAACAAATCCACTCATTAGTAAGCAAAGGTTTCATCAAGAAAACAACTGCTGCTAGAAAAGTAAGCCGTCTTCATAAAATGGTAAATGCTATCGAAGCTGCATAAGCAGTCTCGATACACCCTCATTAAAATCACAATCTAACACAAAGAACGCCTATGTTCAAAGAAAAACTTCAACCTTTTATCGACAGATACAACGAAATCAGTCAACTTTTAAGCTCTCCGGATATCGCCAGTGATATTAAGCGTATGACAGAACTCAGTAAAGAGCAATCTGACCTTAGTGCATTAGTAGAAAAAGCAAATCTTTACGTTGAGACTTCCGATGCTATAGATGAAAACAAAGAACTTTTAGGGGATGCAGAGCTTGGTGATCTTGCAAAAGAAGAACTAAGTGAGTTAGAGCCGATGCTGCCTGTCTTGGAAGAAGAGATCAAAGTGCTTATGATACCCAAAGACAAAAATGATGACAAGAATATCTTCCTTGAGCTACGTGCAGGTGCAGGAGGAGATGAAAGTGCACTTTTTGTGGCTGATGTTTTTAAAATGTACTCGCGCTATGCAGAACAAATGGGATGGAAGATAGAGATCGTCAGTACCAATGAAGGTACCTCAGGAGGATATAAAGAGCTTATCGCCCAGATCAAAGGTGATAGTGTCTACTCCAAACTTAAATACGAAGCAGGTACACACCGTGTACAACGTGTTCCAGACACAGAAACACAGGGACGTGTACATACATCTGCAATTACTGTAGCGGTCATACCTGAAGTAGATGACGTTGAGATAGACATCAAACCCAATGAAATTAAAATGGATGTCTACCGTTCAAGCGGTTGTGGGGGTCAATCGGTCAATACCACGGACTCTGCCGTACGTTTGACACATATTCCTACAGGCATTGTCGTCGCTATACAAGATGAAAAGTCTCAGCACAAGAACAGAGACAAAGCCATGAAGGTACTAAAAGCAAGAGTTTACGAAGCGGAACTACAGAAACAACTTGATGAAACATCAAGTCAAAGAAAACTTCAAGTGGGTTCAGGGGATCGTTCAGAGAAGATCAGAACATATAACTACCCTCAAAACAGATTGACCGATCACCGTATAGGATTGACACTCTATGCTTTGGATGATGTCATGAACAACGGTAACTTAAAATTGGTCATAGATCCGCTCATCGCCCATGCACAAACAGAAGCTATCCAAGAAGCAGGACTCTGATCCATGCTACAATTTGAACAACTCAAAAGCGATAATGATCTCAAAGAGGTTATCAAGGCAGCTTTTGATGCAGATCTTTCCGTCTCCGGTGCCTGGGGCTATACACAAGAGCTTTCTACAATCATTGAATCCTCTGAAGTACCAGTCAAACAACTCGAGCATATGCTTGCATCTATGCGTACCTATATAGAGATGAATATGACCCTTCCTAGAGAGGAACGGTATGGTAGTATCAATCTTAATGAAATAGAGAGAGAACAAATACAGGTTGATGGCCTAATCTATGATATGGTAACCTACGAGATCACTGCCATGAAAGAAGAGACCTATACTGCTTTTATCAATGCATATAAAGAGGGATTGGGCAAAGAAGGCTTTGATATAACAGAACACTTTGATCAACGAAAAAAAGCTACGATCACAAGAAGTGAAGTCTATTGGTTTGAAGTGCATCAAGTACTTTAATCCTCATCCTCACTTTCAAACTCTACATTACTTTTAAACCATCACTTTTATATTCACCACGGTAAATAGAATAAAGAAGAGAGATTTTCTCTATATCTGATCAAACTCTACGCGATACCGTCCCTACTTAGATAAAAAACCACTGCCATTCTTATAAAAAGAAAGCAAAATATCTTTCCGCTTTTTTTCCGGAAGAGAGGTTGCATCAGCGTTGTTATTTGGATAGGATGTAATAATAGTTTAGATAAAAGAGCTAAAGAGTATTTTGGTTATCAAAATGTGAAGTATGTACTTTAAGTTGTAATAGAGTTAATCCATAAACTCTATCTAAAGTCTATGGATTAACTCTTTATGAAATCTGACCGAAAACGGTCAGAAGAGGTATTATTTAATACCTTTGATCTTTTTGTCTTCAGTAACAGTTTTACCGCTAAGGTCTGTCCAAGTGATTTCGATCTTGTCACCTTTTTTCAATCCTGCATCTCTAAAAGAAAATTTGAACTGTGGATTTTTAGACCAGAACTGGCTAGTAGATACATCAAATACTACTTTACCGTTTACATTTGCACTAATGTGAGTGATGAAGTTTGCCTCAACACCTTTTTTCTTTGCTTGATCATAAGTAAGCATGTCATGTTTTGCCATTACTTTTACTTCTACAACATCGCCTTTAAGCTTTGCTTTAATTTTCATATTAGCCATAATATTCCTTTTTCTTTCTATTTCTGTTTATACTTAATTAGATTTTACTATCTAACCCAATTGCTTGAAGGATGATTAACCTTCACATCCACCAAGAGCAACTTCAAGTGATACTTTACCTGAATAGAATTTACCATCAGTACCTTCTACGATTGCAGTGATTGTACCAGATTCTTTCATCTTGATCTTAGTCATGAAATCAACGATCCCACCCTCTTGTACATCCCATACACATACTGCTGCTTCAGGGTTTACATCTTGGAAAAGAGCTACAGTTTTAGCAGCGATATCAGATTCTACAGTTACAGGGATCGCTCCACCGTTACTTGCTACTTTTGGTGCTTTTACTTTTACACCTTTTTCTTCTGGTTTGATATCACCATAAAGTGCTTTAACTGCGTCTGCTACAGTGTGTGCAGTCCATGTATCAGGCTTTGTAGCTCTGAAATCAATTGCAGATAAGCTTGCTGGCAATACAGCTGCTGCAGCCATACTTAAACTCATAAATTTTCTTCTATCCATTTTATTTCCTTTGTATAAAAAATTTAGATAAAAGGCTGGATGAACCAACCTGATATTTTATTTTACTATTCTATTGTGAAATAATTGTGATAAGTCACAATTATTTACTTGCTCCGATCATATAATCGACTACTTCTTTTATTTTTTCATCTGAAAGGTCCATAGCACCACCTTTTGGAGGCATACCACCTTTTCCAACGATCGCGTTGTGATATACTTGGTCTAACCCTTTTTCAAGTGCTGCTGCCCAAGCTGCTTTATCACCTACTGCAGGTGCACCCATTGCATCTGTAGCATGACATACTGCACAGCTTGCTTCATAGGTATCTTTACCAGGTGCTGCTGGCGCTGCTTCTTCTACTTCAGGCAATGATTTTTCTGAGCTTAACGGTGGGTTAAAGTCAGTAAGTTCAAATCCGATTCTCTGCACTTCAGGCTCACCTTCAAAACAGTCTTTCATACATCTTACACCGTTACCGTAGTTCAATGGGTTATTGAAGTATTTACGTGCATAGTCTTGACCTTCTGGTCCAGTGATCTTTGGCTCAAAACCATCAACGTTTGGCATAACGATCTTTAAGAACTTCTCTCTGTCAAGTTCATACTCATCATCCACAAGCTCACCATCGATCTTCATCTCGTTAATGTAAAGGATATATGCAGATAATGCATAGACTTCATCCGTAGTTAAAGACATTGGTGCTTGGTGAGGCATACCTGTTTTGATGTACCACCATAATGTACTTGCATATGGCCAGTATGGACCGAATGCACGCTGAGGACCTTCAGAATCCGGATTAACTCTTTGATTCTTCATTGTTTTCTGTAATGCATATGAATTACCCAAAGTAAGTTTCGGGTAAAGTCCAGAACCTGCACCGAAGTCACCGTGACAAGATGCACATTTTTCTTCATACAGTTCATCCCCTTCTTCTACAGTACCTGAACCTTCAGGAAGACCTGTACCGTCTGGCATTACATCGATATCCCAAGCTTTTTGCTCATTCGCAGTCGCTACTTTACCTTTGTTGAATGGCGTTGAGTGTGCTGCATCATTGACATAATACGCACCTCTTTTACCATTTACACTTGGATAAGTTACCCCACCATCAACTACAAGTTTATTATTATGCTCATATGTTTTCTTAACACTGTCAGAGACTAAAGCGTTTGCTGGACCTACAGCATCTATTTCTCTTTGAGTGAAACCTTCTGTATTCATTGTAGTATTTGCTGCTACACTTTTTGTTTCAGTTGCAGGATTTGCTCCAGCTGTATCTTTTGTACCGTTAGATGCATTACAAGCTGTTCCTAAAAATACTACTGATGCAAGCAGTGTACTTGCAACAATTTTTTTATGATAAGATTTGTACATTTGTAACCTCTCCTTTTGCATCTATTTCCCATGTATGGATACCATTTCTATGGTAAACACCTTCGATTCCTACCGCAGCTCTTTCATTTTTCACTGTTGGCTGAATGTGTCCTGCGTCATCTGAAGCACGTGAACTAAGGAGCATAGGCTCACCTGTATATTCATGCATAATAGAGAATCTAGTCCAAGCTCTATCAAGTACTAGACCTTTCAATGATGCTTCTACCCAGTTTTTACCGCCATCGAATGATACATCAACAGTTGAGATTGTTCCCATACCAGACCATGCAAGTCCTTCGATCTCTACCATATCACCTTTTTTAAGGTCTGTCCATGGTTTCTCAGGACATGGTGAAGTAATAACAGAGTTTACTTCGTTTGCGTAGAAGTGTTGTATCGCTTTACCAGTATGCTTCAATGCTGTATATTTAGATGTCTCTTCTTTCGCAAAGAATGGCTCTGCTGCGAACTCAAGTCTAGCCAACCATTTTACACATAAGTTTGCTTCCCAACCTGGAACAACGATTCTGATCGGGTACCCTTGCTCTGGACGTAATGCTTCACCATTTTGTCCCCAAACGATCATTGCATCATCAAGTACTTTATCTACAGGGATAGTTCTACCCATATGAGAGTTATCTATACCCTCTGCAAGCATCCATTGTGCCTCTGGCTTAAGACCAAGGTCTTTAAGAATATCTTTGATGTAAACACCAGTCCACTCAGCACAAGACATAAATCCTTTTGCAAATTGGATAGAGTTAAACTGAGGTCCTCTCCACTCCGGCCCACCGTTCGCTGGACACTCAAGGAAGTGAACTCTACTTACATTTGGATATCTTTTCAACTGATCCATTGTTAAAACGATCGGCTTCTCAACAAGACCGTGAATCATTAGTCTATGCTGGTTTGGATCGATTGTTGGTGTACCACCGTGATTTCTGTTAAAGAAAAGACCATTTGGTGTGATAATTCCATTCAGATCCTGAATAGGTGTTACCGCAATTGATGCTCTATAGTTACCAGAAGACAAAATAGGTGTTGTTCTTCTTGTTACCTGATGCTCATATGGTGATGGCTGACCGTATAGGTTCTCTGTTACAGGTGCACCAAACTTAAGACTCCATGGTTTCTCTTCCATGATGTTTGGATCATCCTCAGGGTTTGCTTTAATATGCTCACTCGCATCTATTGTGACGGGTGCGACAACACTAGCTGCAGCTAATGCGCCCATAGAATAAGTTGCTGTTTTCTTGAAAAAGTTTCTTCTTGATGTTTGCTCTGATACTTCAGAAACAACGTCAAACTCTTCTTTAGTTATCTTATTCATTTGTCCTCCTTGATTAATTTTAAAATGACTAAGGATGTATCCCTTAATTTCGTCATATGCCATAGATTATATTCAAATAAAATAAAAGTTAGGGATTAAAATGATTAATCTCTACTTAGAAACTATGTAATTATCTTCTCTCTGTAACAAAAATGCACCACAAACATAAAAAAACTATATAATTATCATAAATATTATATATAGGGTTTGCAAAACAGATCTAAAGTACTGAATAAGTGATTATTGTAAGCACATCAAGCAACCTTTTTACTCTCCGGAACCCATACAGCTTAAGTGGAGTACCTCAATATATTCACGCGTGTAATAGAGTTTCCCATCCAACCCTTCAAGTACCGCAAAAACAGTTCCCTTAAACTCCATGATTATATTCAGCTCATACTCGATCACACTCTCTTCATTGATATCAAAGACGGCGACCAGACTCTTAGGATTGGCATCCTGGAAAATAGCAAGGGTTTTTGCTTGGAGTGATGAACGTATGGTGATCGGGATGTTTTCTGGATCCCTAACGATACCTCGAGGGACAATAAGTTCTATAGCTGTACTTTTTTGAATCGTTGCAAATTTTTCTCTTCCATACAGTTCCATAGCTGCATCATTGATCGAAGAGGCTTTCCATGCGAGGGGATTACGCTTTCTGTAATCTACCGCGAACACCTCTCCGGCATAGGGGAAAATACAAAAACTAAAAACTAAAAAATGACGTCGATTCATACTTTTTCCAAAACTCTCCGTATAGCCTTGGCACGTGATTCCACATCACCTGCACACTTCTCATTCGCTTCTAATGCCTTGTTTAATCCATCTTCTTCTTTCCCATACTTCATGATAAAATAGATCGACTCGGCCAGAGTGTTTTCCAAAGGTGTCGATGCATCCGGCTCTATCGGATTAAAATAGGTATTATCCCAAAGTACGCCCATGCTTAAGAGTGCCAAGGCATCTTTATCTTCCTCTTGGGACAGATGAGACTGCGGGTGAATCGCCTCTTGGTACTTGGCCATCGCCTGGGACACTTTAGCGGTGATAAGACCGCCTACCGTCACTGCTGCCAACTCTATGGCATCCCTGTAGAGCATACCATTCTCTATATTCTCTTCCACCATACTATAGAACTGTTCTATTCTCTCTTCACTGCTTGTACTCACTGAAACCCCTAAAAATCAAATATTGATTAAAGATAATATAAAAGAGCTTTAAGTTTTCTGACACAAACCATCAGGTCAGCCTCTATAAAATCTTTATGGTACAATTCTAAAAAACTAAAGAGGAGCACGTTGATGAAAAATGTAGGAAAAGTAACAACTCTTTTTATATCTGTACAAGGCTCTTCTACTCGCATTGAAAAAGAGTTATTTAACCTGGATCCAAAAGGTATCATAGAAGATAAGTATTATGATACAAATATCAACAGATCCGTACTGCTTACATCAGAAGCGAGTTATGCCTTAGCCAGCAAACATAACATCACTTTTCCTTTTGGTTCATTGGGAGAAAACATCTTGATGGACTACAATCCTTACCATCTTATACCAGGAGATAAACTCCGTATCGGTGAAGCGATTTTGGAGATCAGCCAAAACTGTACGATGTGCGATCATCTTTCAAAAATTGATGAGAATCTACCTACACTGCTTAAAGATGACAGGGGTATTTTTGCTAAAGTGATTGAGGGGGGTATGATTAAAAAAGGTGATGAAATAACTCTTTTAAGTTAAGAGGTATGTTTTATAATGTAGTTAGATTAGAGGGCAGTTGCCCTCTAGAAATATCTTGATTACTTAGCTGTAAGCTTTTTAAGTATATCTTCCATTTTTTTCTGTGCCATGAGTAGAATATCATGAGACGCTTTATCTTCGATCGCTAATGATGCTATCCAGTTATACACTGAAGGGAATCCGATCTCCATAGTATGTGTTCCTCTTTTTTGATACATATACATTGAACAAGGCGCGAATGCTCCTGCTTCAGGGTGTGTTTTAGCCACTGTATAGATCACTTCTAGGTAACAGATAGAGTATACGTCATAAAAAGTATACCCTTCAAAACCACTCTCTTCCATATCATAGTTAAGGTCATTAAATCCTGCATTGATGAACATAGCCGGGATCAATTCTTGCTCAAAAGCAGCCTGGAACTCTTCTTTGATCTCTTCCCAGTCTCCATCAGGATCCATAGCAAATTGTGCTGTTGAAACAAGTGGACCTTCCGGCTGTTTCATCTCATAAGATACTGTTTCTACTTTTGCATTTGGAAGTGCAGCTCTAAGCGTCTCTTCCACAAGCTTTCCGTATGCAACTAGCTCTGCATCATCCGCAGGAACGCCCATGATCTCTGCCATTGCTGCAGCACTCAAAGAAGAGACAGAAATTGTTTTTGACCCTTTTTTTGCCCAGATAGACATACTCATTGGAGAGAAAAGACCGATATTCGGGTATTTTTGACCCAATTTTACCACTACATCTTTTTTAAAGATCGTAAAGAGGTTATAAACATCAAAGTCAAGCGTATCAAAGTTTTTTGTACCATCTTTGATCTGTTTTTTCCATGGTGCTGTCATATCTCTGTTGTCATTGATGAAAAAACCTGCTTTTTCAAATGCCGCTGCGATCGTTTTAGGTGTGATCTTACCGTCGCTGTTGTCTGCTGTCAAGATCGTTACATTGTGTGTAGCTTTTGTGTCATTTGCAACAGTTCCCGTTACCATTCCCATCGTAACAACCATTGCAAGTAGCAATTTTGTGAAGTGTTTCATTGTAGTCCTTTTTGTGTGTGTTTTATACATGGCCATTATTATAACTGAACTTCATTTAATTTCAATTAATAATTTTATGTGTAATAAGATAAAGAAAAAAAGTGGATTATGTGTGGAAAAATTTAAAGAATGAAGGGTTAACAAAGGGGAATCCCTTTGTTAAGTAATATTAGAATCTATATCTGATGTAGAATCTAAAGTCTTCAGCTGTTTCAACAGTATTTTGAGCCCATCCAATAGTTTGCATTGCCTGTAACTCATTAGCAGTTGGAGCGTTTGGATCAAATGAACCATCTCCTCCATTAGCCAAATAAGTTTGTGCACCTGCCGCCCATTGTTTAAGATCATCAATTTTGACTGGAGTACCTGTAGAACTTCCAAAGAATCCGTTACTACCTGTATAGTCATAGTCCATTTTTACATATCTAAGTTGCATACTAAGTGCCTCATTGATCTGGTAAGTATAGTTAGCTTCAAACGCATCACCTCTTACAGCCATCTTAGAACCAGCCATTGTGTCTTCAGCATATGTAAATGGTCTCCAGTATTTTGAACCGTGGTTATACTCAAGTCCAAGTCTACCGTAGTTATTCTCACCATCTGTTACTGGAAGATATGCACCAAACCAGTAAGAAGTCCCTGTTTCGCTATCTACTGAACCTAACATAGAACTACCAGCATCTGGGTCAGTTTTAGTATACGCAATTGAACCGAATACTTTTGCGTCTGCAAAATAACCCTCTTCAGCAAGACCGTCAATTAACGCTGAGAATGCTCCACCTTCAATGTTACCAACTTGTTGCATAGCACCAAATAATGGGTTGATTGTTCCATCCATATTAATTGGTGACATCGCCATTGGATCAATTAGATCAGGAAGGTCAAATGCTTTAAACCAAAGGGCCTTAGTAATAATCTGACCATCATTGTATGGTTCAGCGATAAACCCAGCCAGTTGAATATCTTCCATTCCATTTGCTTCAACATCAGCATTTGGAGATGGAGTACCGATCAATGGTGTTGCATTAGTAGAACCATTCCCCATACATAATTTGATAGACATTCCTGGAACACCTGTTACTTTAGAAAGATCAAGCTTAGAGCTCAAACCATCATATTCAACATTAATGATATGCCCTAGTGGAGACGCAGCTGCATCGTCTTGAGACAAGTTAGCAAGAAAACCATTTGTTGATGGTCTTCTACCGATTGAAAATGTCCAAGGGATATCTGCACCAAATGCTTTCTCACCAAGGTATAACCAGTATGCTTGTCTTACTCTAAGTGTAGTATCTCTTAATGCTTCATTTGTTGTCCAGTCAAATGCATCATACGGACGCATCATAGGATTGTCAAAACTCGCACCCATAGCTTTATTCATAGAAAGCTGCCCTTTAAATACATTGTTTGCATCTGGAGCATACGCCATATTTAACCAAAGTCTGTAGCTGTAAAGGTTATCTTTACTTCGTGTAGAACCATCAGCCATATCATAGTTGATATTATCATATGATGTTCTCATATCAACACCCCATTTGATGTTATCGCCTGCATCATGTGCTTTTACTTCATTGATCTTTTTGTTTAGCTTTTTAAGCTTTTTCTCTAATGAATCTATTCTATCTGACGTAGATTCCGCTTGAACACTAGTTACTGCTAATGCTGCAACAAGTGATGCTGTTATTATTTTCTTCATGTTTACTCCTTTAATTTATGTTTGTCCAAAACATGTAACGGTTAGTTTAGACCATCTAGACTGATTTTAGACTTAAAAAAGTAAATTTTTAAAATATTTTATCGTTAGTTAACATTATGTTATAAATGTTATAAAAAGTCTCGTAAAAAAGGGGTAAATATAGATGAAGAGCCTAAGGGAAATTAAAAAGGGAGGAAGTGAAGGCTCTTCAGTAAAAAAGTCAGCCGATGGACCACGAGACAAGGAAGTTATTACAAATATTGGACAAGGAGTAAAACAATTCTCTTGGAAAGGGAGATTGGCTGCCTTTCTCGAAGTATTCTAAGGTATGGGAGTTAATGAGGAGTAAATAGAGGATTAATCAAAGATTTAAATGTTAAATGTTTTATAAATAAAGATATAAAAGGTAGATCTTAAGAAAGAAGACCTATATATAAATAATAAAGGTAAAGAGAGATATTTTTTAGAAAAAGATAACCGATACAATATATCAAGGAAGACTACTTATATTGGACAAGAGTAAAACACGATCTCTTAAAAGACAATGGTTATCTTTTCTGCACGTATTATAACCCATGAGTGTAAATCATATGTAAAATAAACAGATAAACAATAAAAAAGTTGG